>JAWLEH010000094.1:0-12921 GCA_041686215.1 Balneolaceae bacterium
AGTACGAAGCCGCAGGTTTATAAACTATACTGATTGTCGCCCGTTACCGTTCTGTATAGTGAAAGGTTTCGAATGATCTTTTAACCAAAGCTCCGAGAGATTAAACCCGGTTAGTCATTTTTTTAAAACGATAGTTCATGGAGTTTCTCCAAAATTTAAAAAAATCGAACACCCTTAGAATTCTTTTCTTCGGGATAGCTACGGTTGCCGTACTTGCCCTGACATTATTAAATGTTTATTCGCTCTACCAGCTCCGAAACACATCAATTGAGTCTGCAACCGATGTAAAAAAATTGCAAATCGAAGAGTTTGCAAATACTATACAATACCATTTTTACGGATCTGTCTGGGATCTTCGAAAGCTTGATATGAGCACGGTTGAAGCAGGGTGGAACAATAACCAGACGTTTCCCTACCAGTTTCTCGACGTGCTTCGCCAGGCCTCACAAGACCCGCTCTATTCCGACATCCATTTTATTTACAAAGACCGCGACGGATGTGTAAACCCTGATGAACCGGTTTACCATTATGATGAAACAACCCAGCGTTTTTCAGCCACCGACGACGTTCCACAACTGGTTTGTGATGGGTTTGGCATTTCAAAATCCCGCGCAAGAGCTATTGTGGATGAATACCGGTTCAATATCCGCACAACGTTCGATTCGCATCGCTCGCTTACAATTGCCCTCGTAAACCTGTCTGATAATTCCGTAGTGGGGCACCTGAACCTGCTCATCAACCGCGACTATCTCATCAACGACTATATTGCGGAAGAGATGAAAAAGACATTCGGAGATGCGGATGACTCCGGAATCGTCGTATGGCTTCGTGACTGGATTCAGGATGACATTTTATTAAGCAGCGATGAGAACTACAGCTACAACCGCGAACTCTACCCGATCGATATTCGCCAGCGGTTTTCTGACTCACTGGACGACTGGAACCTGCATGCAACCATTCTTGAATCTCCGACAATCGCGGCCTCAGATGCTTCTTTGATGCGTAACCTGATCGTGTTGGGAGTATCAGTCTTCGTTCTTCTCGGCGCTCTTATTTTCATTTTTATTAATGCACAGCGCGAACGTGAACTGGCCGAGCGGCAGGCTGGATTTCTTGCCAATATCACACACGAACTTAAAACACCACTTGCCGTGATGCAGGCAGCCGGTGAAAACCTGTCTGACGGGCGTGTCCGCGATGAAAAGCGCCTGAAAAGTTATGGGGATCACATATACAATGAATCTGTACGGCTGAAACGAATGATTGAAAAACTTCTGGATGCAGCTAAAGTTGACTCAGGACAGCTCTCTACGCAGCAAGCCCCGCATTTTCTCCACGAACTTACATCAGAATTTATAGAAGCCAACAGGGGATATATTGAAGGGAAAGGATTTACACTCACTTTTTCTCACGACAAGAACCTGCCGCTTGTAATGGTAGATCCAGATCACATTGAAACTATGTTAAACAATTTTGTGGAAAACGCCATCAAGTACAGTGTTGATGAAAAAGAGATCCACATCGAAGTTAAAAAAAGCGGAAATTACGTCAGTCTTTCTGTGGCCGATAAGGGCACCGGTATCCCCAAACAATCCATGCGGTATATCTTTGATAAGTTTTACAGGGTTGAAGATTCCCTCACGGCGAAAACCAAAGGTCATGGATTAGGTCTCTCTATTGTAAAAAATATGGTAGAAATGAATGGCGGTAGAATAGACGTGAAAAGTGAATATGGAAAAGGATCTGTTTTTACCGTAAAATTTCCGACATTGCTACCATCCGAAACCGATGACCCATCTGAACCTTCGGCTGCGAAAACAGAACAAACAAATCGTTCTCTAAATACGGAGAAAATTGGCCCCTATGTCCAGTAAAAAGATACTCATTGTAGAAGACGAACCCAGTCTTGTTTTTACATTACAGGATACACTTGAAAGTGAGGGATATTCTGTAACGGTGGTTTCTGACGGCGAGTCTGCCATAGAAAAAACCAAACAGGTAAAGCCCGATCTAATGCTTCTCGACTTAATGCTGCCTGGCATGAGCGGGTACGAGATTTGCAAAAAAATCCGTGCACTCAAATATACGTTCCCCATTATAATGCTTACCGCACGTGACCAGGAAGTTGATAAAGTTGCGGGTTTGAATATTGGGGCAGATGATTATATTACCAAACCGTTTGGTGTAAAAGAGCTCCTTGCCCGTATTCAGGCCAGGTTGCGCCGGGCCAGTTCCTATTCAAAATCAGGGCCGCTTGAGGTACTGAAGCTGGGTAATGTTAAAATTGACCTGAAAGAGTCGAAGGTTTCTAAACCCGGGGGAGTTACTCATCCCCTTTCTACCCGGGAAGTGGAGATGATTCAATACCTGGTTGAAAGAGCCAACCAGCCTGTTTCGCGCGATGAACTCCTGGAGCAGGTGTGGCGCTATGAATATAGCACCAACACCCGAACCGTAGACGTTCACATCTCTAAACTAAGGGCTAAAATCGAGGAGCAGCCGGATGATCCCCATCACCTTGTAACTCTTCACGGTGTTGGATATATGTTAAAGATCAATTAAAATTGTCTCTTATTTTTACCGCAAAGGGCCTCCCCGCAGCATTTCAGTTTACCTGCCCAACAAATTCTATAAAGCCGTTCAGCTGATCTTCAAGTAGCCCCTGAAGCATATCTGACTTCAAACCATCTTTTGGGTCAAACGAGTCATTTACACCACTGATAAACATTCTCTCGGAGTAAATGAGAGCATTCCTGTAAGACAGAATTTGCTGAATGTGCTCTACCGGTCGTAACGCACCAAATGAACCTGCTGCCTCTCCAATAAACGTAACAGGTTTTTTGTACATCGCATCAGGGAACGGTAAATAATCGATAAAGAATTTTAATACACCCGGAAACCCTCCGTTATACTCAGGCACAACAAACAGGAAGCCATCGGCATCTAAAAATTCATGATTAAAGGCTTTCACACTCTTAATGTCTTCTCCGTATCTGCCGCCAACAATATCTTGAAATGGATAATCCCGCAGAGAAAAAACCTCCACTCTGGCTTTTTCATCCATATACCCTTTTACATATTTGGAAACTTTTAAGGCATTCGATCCGGGACGGTCTGTGGATGATAATATGTGTATGCTATTCATTTATTGAATCTGGTAATTTGGTTGTTATTAGTTTAACGTTAAGCATTATGAATGGTTCATTCGTTCACAACCCGCACAAACAAGTTGGCAGGCAGAACGTTCGTTTCTTAGTGTCTCAGTCTTTATCACACAAATAATGAAAGAAAAGCGGTTTTCTGAATAACTATGTTAATTAATGGAATGACAAATTTTTAACATAATTAATTTTGTTTTTATATACTTTTGCAATAGTTTTTTAACCGAAAGCAACACTCGTGTTATGGTAGACATCGAGAAATAGCTCCAACAATCTCACCCGGAATGGATAACTCCGGGTGAGAATTTTTTATTTGTCTTTTCTAATCTGTTCGAGTCTGTTCCATAGCTTAGATTCCCTGCCCTGCTTCCCCGGCTGATACCATGATTCGCTTTTATAGTCATCCGGTAAATACTGTTGATCGATCCAATTGTGGCTGAAACTGTGAGGGTACTTATAATCTTCTGATGCATTTTTAGTGTCCAGGTAAATCGAGCGTTTTTTATTTGCTGTTTTATCACGCAGGTGAGCAGGAACCTCTCCGGCCCCCTTTTTTTCTATTACATTTTTAACATCAAAAATTGCTTTGGTTGAATTACTTTTTGCAGAAAGAGCCAGGAATATTGCGCAGTGTGATAAAAAGTACAGGCCTTCCGGCATGCCCGTTTTCAGGAATGATTCATGCGCTGAATGAACGACACTGATGGCGTATGGATCCGCCATCCCAACATCTTCCGAAGCAAAAATAAGAAGACGCCGAAAGATAAAATTTGGATCTTCACCGGCTTCCAGCATTGCCGTCATCCAGTAGAGGCTCGCATCAGCGTCAGAACCGCGCAGAGACTTAATCATTGCAGACGCATAATGGTAGTGTTCGTCTCCGGCCCGGTCGTACCGTACGTTACGTTTTTGAATGGACTCAGCCGCAATCTCCTTATCTATCACAATCACGCCATCCTGATTTCGTGGAGTTGTTAGCGCAGCCATTTCTAATGCGTTTAGTGCGTTCCGGATGTCACCTCCGGCATATTCTGCAAAATGTTCTTTAGCGGCTGCAGTAAGATCAATTTTCAAATATCCTAATCCACGCTCTTCATCTTCAAGCGCTCTGTCTATCATCGTAATGATATCCGGTTTGGTAAGTGGCTCAAGCTCAAAAAGCTGACAGCGTGACAGCAGTGGATTTACAAGACTGTAAAAAGGATTTTCAGTTGTTGCACCAACGAGAATAATCACACCGCTTTCGAGATGAGGCAGAAGCGCGTCTTGCTGTGCTTTGTTCCACCTGTGTATTTCGTCTACAAACAAAATTGTATGCTTTCCGGTAGCCTTCTTCTCCTGGCTGGCCCTCGCAACCACATTCCGGAGTTCTTTTATCCCATCCAATACAGCGTTAATGATTTCGAAACGGGCATCAATTTCCCGGGAGATTACGTGTGCAAGCGTGGTTTTCCCAGAACTCGGGGGACCATAAAATATTAATGATCCAATCATACCGCTCTCTATCATCCGCCGAATCATTTTACCTTCTCCAACGAGTTCATTTTGTCCCACAAACTCATCCAGAGATACGGGCCTCATTCTTGTAGCCAGCGGTTGATGCTTAACGGAATCGGCATTTTGTTCATCTTTATCATTAAACAGATCCATGTATAAAACCTCTATATTTTTACAGCTGATACTTTATAATTAAACAAGAAGAATAATTAAACACGAAGATCAATCTATACTTCACATAGTTATACGGTACCTCATTGCTACTGTAATGTTCAATTCAAACTTATATTTCCGGTAAAAAAATCGAATCATAATTTATATTCAGATTCCGGCTATAATGAAATACATACCTTACATCTCGCATTTCATTAAATTTCTTTAATCATTATTTAATTACCATATTCTAAATGATGTTTACGAAAAGATTTTGCATGTTATATATACTATTATAAGTAAACATAAAACTACGTTTCATAACTAAAGCTTTAGGATAAATAATGAAAATCAGATTCGTTGACAGATCAGAAATAAAAGTATCAAGAAAAAGTAAATCGAAATACCGGCCGCTGAAAGAAGCAATTTCGGACCTTAAACCAGGCGGTGACGCTATACAGGTTAAATTTTCGGATGAAAAAGAACTAACATCCCTGAGAAACGTCATCTACACCTACAATCGGGAGAATGATGCCAATGTGAGGAGCAGTGCAGATATGTCGAGAAACGTGATCTTTTTCTACGTTAAATAGTGATTTATTTGATCAATTCTTTACAATTTAAATCAATCCAAAAACTGTTTTACAGACCTCATCAAAAGTATAGCACAAAAAAAGGGCTGTCGTTTAAAACGACAGCCCTTTTGACTTTCAGACGGAAATATGAGATTTAGCTCTCTTCTTCGTCATTTTTCTTACCTGCAAGCTTTTCAGCCAGTCCGGAAACTTCACCCAGTGTTGGCGTTCCGGTTTCCACATTTTCAGGCTTTTTAGGTTTTTTCTTGGCGTTAGACGCCTCTTTCTTCGACTCGTTTTCAAGCTGCGTGAGTTCGATAGTCTTGCTCGACTCATCGAATTTCACAACAAAGCCTTCAACAGAATCTCCTTCACTGAACGACTCTTTGTGGTCTTCCACTTCCTCTTTGAGTTTACCAGAGGGCAGAAAAGCTTCAGCTCCGAGTGGGAGCTCTACAAAGAGTCCCTTATCCGTGATTTTACTCACTTTGCCTTCAACCTTTGTTCCGAGGCCATACTCTTCAGCATATTTCTCCCACGGATTATCATCAACTTGCTTGTGTCCAAGCGTGATCCGCCGGTTGTCGAAATCTACAGCAAGAATCACAACTTCGAGTTCTTGCCCTTTTTCAACTGCTTCATTGGGATGGTCGATATTTTCAGTCCAGCTCAGGTCGGAAACGTGTACCAGGCCGTCAATTCCTGGTTCAAGCTCAACAAACACACCGAAGTTAGTAAGATTTCGAACTTCACCCTTGTGCTTCGACCCAACCGGATATCGCTCCAGAAGGTCTTCCCAGGGGTCTTGCTCAAGCTGTTTCACGCCAAGAGAAATTTTCTTCTCTTCCTCATTAATATTCAAAACAACACACTCGATGATATCGTCTTTCTGTACAAGCTGAGACGGATGTTTGATATGCTGTGTCCACGACATTTCGCTGATATGGATCAGACCTTCAACGCCTTTCTCAAGCTCAATAAATGCACCGTAGTCAGCGATAGATACCACGCGGCCCTGAACCCTCATATTGTCGGGATATTTAATATCGATATCCGTCCACGGGTGAGGCTGAAGTTGTTTCAGCCCAAGAGATACGCGCTTCGAGTTTTCATCAAAATCAATAACAGCTACATTCATCTTCTGGTCAAGGCGCACAATTTCTTCGGGATGATCCACACGCCCCCATGAGAGATCCGTAATGTGAAGGAGTCCGTCAACACCGCCAAGATCAATAAATACACCAAAGTCTGTGATATTTTTAACGATACCTTCGAGAACCTGGCCGGCTTCGATGGTTTCAAGTATTTCTTCACGCTGCTCTTCCAGGTCAGATTCGATAAGAGCTCTGTGAGAGATCACAACATTTTCTGCCTGCATGTTCAGTTTCACGACCTGGAATTCCATGGTTCGATCCACATAGGCGTCAAAATCACGAACAGGACGCACATCAATTTGCGAGCCGGGAAGGAATGCGTCAATTCCGAAGACGTCTACAACCATACCCCCTTTAATACGGCGTTTAATGTGTCCTTCAATAACTTCGCCGGTTTCATAAGCTTCCTCAAGGTTTTCCCATGCCTGCAGGATATCTGCTTTTCTTCGGGAAAGTATAAGCTGGCCTTCGCGATCTTCTACTCTGTCGAGGAAGACCTCAACTTCGTCTCCTGGCTGGAGATTATCCAGAACTTTGTTACTAAATTCATTTACAGGAACAATACCTTCGGATTTAAATCCGATATCTACAATTACATATTTATCATCAACGGATACAACTATTCCGGTAACAATCTCTTTCTCTTCAATTTCGCTCAGGGTATTTTCATACATCCCAGCGAGTTCATGAAATTCTTCGTCGGTATAATCTTCAGATTCAGCCTGAAGCTGATCAAATGTATACGTTTCTCCTTCTACATCGCCGGAGTATGTTGGCAGTTCTTTAACGGCCACTTCATCTTCGGTTTCTTTTTCCAAAACAGCCGCATCTGTCTCTTTATCTTCAGCTTCTGAAGCCTCTTGTTCATTTGCAGGTTCTGCTACTTCTGTATTTGTTTCAGCCTGTTCATCAACAGTGGTGTTGGTGTCCAGTTCTTCGTTTTCCAGTTTGTTTTTTTGTTCTTCTGACATTCAGGTTTCCAGTTGAAATTGCCATTCCGGATTGTGCCGGAAGGATTAGAGTTAATCTTATAGTTTTAGTTTGTCAATAATGATGGCAGACATTTCATCCACCTGTTCTTTAAAGGTCTTTCCGGTTGTATCAATTTCTATGGCATCATCTGCTTTTTTGAGCGGATCAGCCCGTCGATTTTGATCCTTACGATCGCGCTCTCTCAGATTTTTTTCTACTCCGGCAAGTGTTACTTCCTGTCCGGAGTTTTTAAGCTCGGTGTACCTTCGTTTTGCACGTTCTTCGATTGATGCGATCATAAAAAACTTGAGATCTGCATCAGGAAATACGGCTGTTCCAAGATCACGTCCGTCAGCAATAAACCGATATCTCTTAACAAGATTTCTCATAAACCTGTTCACATATTTGCGAACTTCAGGCTGAGAGGCTACATCACTTACGTTCTCGCTCACTACGGATGAGCGAATTTCCTCAGAGATATCTGCACTATTTAACAGCACAATAAATCTGTTTTCTGAGAGATCAACATCCAGGTTGACATCCGGCAGCATTTGAAAGAACTGATCGAAAGATGGCTGACCCTGCTGGAGCCAGTAAAAAGTAACTGCCCGGTACAAAGCACCTGAGTCTAAAAAGTTTAAATCTAATTTTTCAGACAGGGCTTTTGCGGTAGAACTTTTTCCGGACCCGGCAGGCCCATCTATTACTATAATCATTATAGACTGACAAAGTTAGTTTTTTTGGCACAAAGATTCAATCCATTCTTGTACCTTAATTTTAGAAACCTTAATTTCAAAGGCTTTAAATATAATGAGTTCTTCAACGTAATCTATATAAAACTATGCCACAGCATAAATCAGCCATCAAACGGCTGCGACAGAGCAAGAAGCGCAATCAGCACAACAGAGGGCGTCGCACCAAAATGAAAAATCTTGTGAACAGCGTTTACGAAGCGGGCGACAAAGCCGAAGCAGAAGAAAACCTGAAAAAAGCCGTAAGCTATATCGACCGTATCACAGTAAAAGGAATTCTGCATAAAAATAATGCAGCCCGTCAAAAAGCAAAGCTTACAAAGTACGTTAACAACCTTTAAAATCTGTTCCATTGTCGGACACTCCCCAAAAAGCACTCCTGGTAATACTTGATGGACTTGGGCTCGCGGTTAATCCTGAAGTTAGCGCGGTGGATAAAGCCCGGAAACCTTACTTTGACTCTCTGCTGGACCGGTATCCTAATGCCACGCTTAATGCCAGCGGTATTGAAGTTGGACTACCCGAAGGCCAGTTCGGTAATTCGGAGGTCGGGCATCTGAATATTGGTGCAGGCAGGATTGTTTGGCAGGAACTTACCCGCATAAATAAGTCTATTGATGAAGGTGATTTTTTCGAAAATAAAGTACTGAAAGAGGGATTTAAGCTCGCATCCGACAAAGGACGCATACATTTTATGGGTTTATTGTCCGACGGAGGAGTCCACAGCTATAACACTCATCTTTACGCCCTGCTTGAAATGGCGGCTAAGGAAGGGGTTGATCAAGCTTTTGTTCACGCCTTCACCGATGGCCGGGATACTTCGCCACATGGTGGTGCAGAGTACACACGGCAGCTCCAGCAGAAAATTGATGAAACAGGCGTTGGTGAAATTGCATCCATTATTGGCCGCTACTCTGCCATGGACAGAGATAACCGCTGGGAGCGAACGAAAAAAGCTTTAGACCTACTCATAAATGGAACAGGAACTGTTGCTGAGAGCGCTGAACAGGTTTTTGAGGAAAGTTACGCTTCAGGAATTACCGACGAGTTTATTGAACCCCACCTGGTATCAAAAGACCCTGTAAGCCGGATTCAGGACGGGGATGTTGTCATTTTCTTCAATATCAGGGGAGATCGTGCCCGGCAAATTACCAAAGCATTACTGAATTTGGATGATGTACCCCAACAATCCGGCCTCAGGGATCTCCACTACATCACCTTTACTGATTATGATGAAACATTTAATGATTACGTGCAGGTAGCTTATCCTCCTTTGAGGATGAAAAATACACTGGGTGAGTACCTGGCATCTAAAAATTTAAAACAGTTACGGATCGCTGAAACAGAAAAGTATCCGCATGTAACATATTTTTTTAACGGTGGCAAGGAGACTCCAAATACCGGTGAAGAGAGAATTATGGTGGCAAGCCCTAAGGTGGCAACGTACGATCTGAAACCGGAGATGAGTGCAGAAGAAGTAGCTGAAAAGCTTACCGAAAATCTTGAAAAAGAAATTTACGATTTTGCAGTTGTCAATTTTGCAAACCCCGATATGGTTGGCCACACCGGAGACATGGATGCTACCATCAAAGCTGTAGAATTTGTTGATCATCAGCTTAAAAAAGTGGTGGAATCTGCAAAAAATCATGGATATAACACAGTAATAATTGCTGACCATGGCAATGCCGACACTATGAAACAAAAAGATGGCTCGCCGCATACGGCCCATACAACTGCTAAAGTACCCGTTATCGTCGTAAGCGAACAGAACGGTAATTCTGTAAAGGATGGCATTCTTGCAGATGTTTCCCCTACTCTTCTCAAGCTCATGGGGCTCAGTATTCCAAAAGAGATGACAGGCACCCCTCTCATTTAGAAAATTTTCTCCTTACATTAAGATCAGTTAAATACTTTTTAAGTGTTTGCATTTGCGTACATGCAATACTACTTTCGAAAATAGTATGAACTAATAGATCGCTTCGCTCGTTACGCTACATAGAAATTCAAATACGTAAATACGTAAATTAGCAGGTCCCGATATGGAGGGTAATTTTTCAAGTAAAGTACGAGATGTCATTCAATTCAGCCGCGAAGAGGCACTTCGTCTTGGACACGATTATATAGGTACAGAACACCTTATTCTTGGTATAGTACGCCTGGGTGACGGCGTGGCTATACGTATTTTAAAGAATCTGGATTGTGACCTATTTAAGTTGAAAAAGACGGTTGAAGATACTGTTCGCGGTACCGGTGGTACTGTAACGGTCGGTAATATTCCGCTAACCAAACAGGCTGAAAAAGTACTGAGAATTACATATCTCGAAGCTAAACTTTATAAAAGTGATACTATTGGTACGGAACATCTGCTGCTTTCTCTGCTGCGAGATGAAGAAAATATCGCCGCACAAATACTGCAGCAATTCAGCGTCTCTTACGATGCCGTTCGCGAAGAATTAGATATGATTATCTCAGGCAATGCCAGGGATGTAGATCAGGGCGGAGCAAGATCAACCAGTGCCAGCGTTCCGTCATCGCCTAAAGGCTCTCAATCATCCGGTAGCTCACGTGAAAAGAAAATGGAAAAATCAAAAACTCCCGTACTCGACAATTTCGGTCGCGATCTCACACAACTGGCCGAAGACGGTAAACTCGATCCGATCATTGGTCGGGAAAAAGAGATCGAACGTGTGGCACAGGTATTAAGCCGCAGAAAGAAAAATAACCCGGTTCTTATCGGTGAACCCGGTGTGGGAAAAACTGCAATTGCCGAAGGTCTGGCCTCAAGAATTATTGAAAAGAAGGTATCACGGGTACTCTACAACAAACGTGTTATTGCTCTTGACCTGGCATCGCTGGTGGCCGGCACAAAATACCGCGGTCAGTTTGAAGAGCGAATGAAAGCAGTAATGACCGAACTGGAAAAAACAGAAAATGTTATCCTGTTTATTGATGAGCTTCACACAATTGTTGGAGCAGGTGGCGCGAGCGGATCACTTGACGCATCAAATATGCTGAAACCTGCACTTGCTCGCGGGGAAGTTCAGGCCATTGGAGCCACTACACTGAACGAGTATCGCCAGTTTATTGAAAAAGACGGGGCACTGGAACGACGTTTCCAAAAAATAATGGTTGATCCCACAACTGTTGAGGAAACGCTCGAAATCCTTAACCAGATTAAAGGGAAATATGAGAAGCATCACAGTGTGCGCTACACTGACAAAGCTCTCGACGCTTGTGTAAAACTCACAGACCGGTACGTCACCGATCACTTCCTTCCGGACAAAGCTATTGATGCACTTGATGAAGTAGGTGCACGCGTTCACTTGTCGAACATCACCGTCCCGCAGCATATTCTTGACCTGGAAGAAGAGATTGAAACAACCAGTAAAGAGAAAAATGCAATGGTGAAAAAACAGCGTTTTGAAGAAGCTGCCCGCCTGCGTGATTCTGAGAAGCGTTTAATTGAAGATCTGGACGAAGCTCAGAAGAAGTGGGAAAAAGAGTCTGAAAGCATTGTTTATGATGTGGAAGAAGATGATGTAGCATCTGTTGTAGCAATGATGAGTGGCGTCCCTGTTAATAAAATCAGCCAAAAAGAGGGCCAGAAACTTCTCAAAATGAAAGAAGCTCTCGGTAGCAAAGTTGTCGGACAGGAAGAAGCCATTACAAAGCTCACTAAAGCCATAAAACGGACCCGTGCCGGCCTGAAAGACCCTGCACGTCCCATTGGGTCGTTCATTTTCCTCGGACCCACCGGAGTAGGTAAAACTGAAATGGCTAAAGTTCTTGCCAAATTTTTGTTTGATAAAGAAGAAGCGCTCATTCGTATTGATATGAGTGAATATATGGAGAAATTCAGCGTTTCAAGACTTGTTGGGGCACCTCCGGGCTATGTTGGGTATGAAGAAGGCGGCATTTTAACGGAAAAAGTTCGCCGTAAGCCCTACAGTGTAGTTCTTCTCGATGAGATAGAAAAAGCACACCCTGATGTTTTCAATATTCTGCTTCAGGTCTTGGATGATGGTATACTTACCGACAGCCTCGGCCGCAAGGTAGATTTTCGAAACACTATTATTATCATGACATCTAATATCGGAGCACGGGACATCCGTAATATGGGCAAAGGTATTGGATTTTCGGCTTCCGATGATGCGTTTGATTACGCCCAGATGAAGTCTACAATTCAGGATGCACTTAAAAAAGTGTTTAACCCTGAATTCCTGAACCGAATTGATGATGTGTTGACCTTTAAGCCACTTGAACGGGAAGATATCTTTAAGATTATTGATATCTTATCCGAAGATCTCTTCAAACGTATTCGCTCCCTTGGATACGAACTTGAGATGACTAAAGGCGCGAAAGAATTTATCACCGATCAGGGATTCGATCAAAAATATGGTGCCCGACCTCTGAAACGTGCACTTCAGAAGTACATTGAGGATCCCCTCGCTGAGGAAATTCTCGGGGTTGAACACGGCGAAGGCTCTAGGATTAAGATTAAGATGAATAAATCCAGAGACGGGCTTGAATTTGACTGGACAGAAGCTGAAACCAAGGATGATTCAGACAGCACCAAGTCATCGTCCGGCTCTGCTGAATCTGAATCAAAAGAAGAGCAAACCAAAGCTTAGCCGATTGTTGACTGTTGATATTTTTT
>JAWLEH010000014.1:0-49690 GCA_041686215.1 Balneolaceae bacterium
CTGATGAAAGCTAACATCCTGCCCGCTTGTTCGCGTTCTCTCCTGAATGAATAAAAAGATGTATTCTCAACAGTGCAGCGATCATCCACTTCAATTCGCTTACTTTGAACACCGTATTCCATAAGAGTGTGCCTGATAAACCCTTTTAGATCAAGGTGTGGTTTTTTTCCTATAGAACGATCTATAAAGCTATCGGGAAACTGTGAGGCGACTTCTTCACCGATTTCAAAATTTTTAACGGAGATACACGGCGACATGTAGATGTAGAGCTGTTCAGGATCAGCTCCTCGTTTACTTAACTCCTCAAGGGTTTGTTCTGCAATACCTCCGGCTGCGCCTCGCCATCCTGCATGGGTAGCAGCAATAAGACCTGTTTTGGGATCTGATATCAGCAAGGCGGCACAATCGGCAATCTTTATTCCCAAAAGAAGATTATTCTGGTCCGTTATTAAACCATCATACCCCGGATAATACCCGCCGTTATTAACAAACGTAACTTTATTGCCGTGAACTTGTTCTGCAAGTGCGTGACCGCTGCTTGTTCCGATTTTCTTCTCCAGGATTCCAATACTTGATGTCACTTTCTCAAGAGTGATCCCGGTATTTTCCCCGAAATTCAGGCCGGGTATTCTTTCATCAGTATTTACCATTTGTCGATTTGCACGAGTAACTCCTGCAGTAATCCCGGGCTGATTTTCAAATATTTTTACGGTATAGTAAATCATCAGCTTTCTAAATATTGGACCAGTTGACTCCTTACCTTGTCTACCGGAAATTCTTTTCCGGTCCATAGTTTAAACGAGCGATTACCCTGCTGAATCAGCATGTCGAGTCCATTAATTATTTCAGCACCGGCTTTTATACCTTGGTCTAAAAAACAGGTTCTGCGTGGATTATACACCAAATCATAACAGATTTTACCTTTAAGAAGGTCAATTTCTGTATCCTGAACGGGACTACTCCTTTGCAGGCTTCCCATTCCAAGTGGTGTAGTATTTATGATAAGGTCTGCGTTATCGCAATAGCTTTGCCACTGGGTGTAATCAACTGCTTTTGTAAATGCATTTGTTTGCAGAGGGTTAGCACCGCCGGGCCTTCTTGATACTACAATAATTTCGGCGTATCCCGCTTCTGCCAGTGCGTACTGAACAGCCCGGCTTGCTCCCCCGCTTCCGAATACGATCGATGTATTAAAATCTAATAGGGCCTCATACTCAGTCAATGGTTCCCAAAAACCATGAATATCAGTGTTATGTCCAGCTAAGATTGTATGATTGGAAGAGACAGATTTAACAATCGTATTCATCGCACCGATGGCTTTTACCTCAGGAGAAAGTTGGTCAGGCACTGACAGTAGCTGCTGTTTCCAGGGAATGGTAATATTACAACCTCTGAAATTATCACGGTTCATCCATGAGATAAAATCAGTAATGGATTCAGTGGGCACATCCACAGCATAATATCTTTCACTTAGTCCGTGATACGTCAAAGACATAGTATGCATAACCGGTGAAAGGGAATGACTAATCGGATGCCCTACAACTAAATAGTGGGGTTTAGTGGAATCTTTCGAGTTCCTGAACTCACGAAATGATCTTGCAGAAGATCTTCTCATCTTAAATAGTTTTTGATACTAATCTTAGTATGCAGATACAGTGTATGAAAATAAAAAAATGCGCACCTGGTAAGGCACGCATTTTTTATTTAATTCAGTCAGTTCTTTAGGAATCAAAAATCAGGCAGTAACTTCACTGCCTTCTTTTTCTGTTTCCTCATCCTTGAAGGTATCCGTTTCTGCCAGCTCCTTAAATTTACCGAGGTCGGCTTTAAGTTGCTGTGGAAGGCCTTCAATAAAGTTACCCAGCTCTTCACCCGGATCCCCGAAAAACGTCCGGTAATCAAGAGAGAAGTCAATTCTGGTGCGCTTTCCGTTATCAAGTGGTGTAAATCGGATGGTTCCTGTTTGGTTCAGGTTTCCGTTGATAGTAATCCAGGCAAATCGGGTGTTGCGTAGATTATCAATAATATTTGTTGTCCACTGAAACTCCTCGCCGCCAATTTCGGTTTTGTAATCGAACGTTTGCGAATTGACTTTTTCGATTTCATCAATTCTGTCCAAAAATTTTGTATAATGGACAGGATTGCAAAGCAATTCGTAAGCTTTGGCAAGGGGTAGATCAACTTCAATTCTTTCGTGCGCCATAGTATGATTGAACTTCAGAAGTGAGAATTTTAATTCATGTTTTGAGAAGGTTGAGGAAAGCAGATACGGCTTATCCACAATGCTCTAAATTTAAACATATTTTGATTAAGCATCAATCAATTTCGTGCATAAACATTTTAGGCGGCACACATCACGCGTTTTCAGCATTTTTTTGTCAATTCTCTTATTTGCTGTCATTAACAGCTATTTATATCCGGGTACCGCAACCGCCCAGGAAGTCTCAGGTTCATTAAAAAATTACAATGCCTTTCAAATTTACGATGATCATGAGCTATTAGCGGGTAGAAACCGTTTAAACCTGAATCTAAGAAAGAGCACGTCTTTTGGTGGTATTGTAGCAAGAATTGGTATTATTGACAGCTATCGTTCGGGCGGACGATCAGAAATTCTTCCAACCGAACTATATGTCGATTGGTTTACAGGGAACTACGATATCCGAATTGGTAAACAAGAGATTATCTGGGGAGAATCAAACGGATCATTTGTCAATGATATCTTAACACCGGTTGATTTGCGTGAATTTTTGACAAGGGATATGGAAGATCTCAGGACAGGTCTGACAGCATTGAATATTCAACGCTATTTTGGGGCCAACTCAATCCAACTTGTAGTGGCCCCAACTATACAGCCAGATCGTTTACCTGAAATTGACTCGCGATGGTTTCCACTTCCGGTAATTCAAACCCCTGTACCCTTTTCATTTATAGGTTATGAAAAGTCATCCGGCTTGAATGACATCCAGGGGGCTTTACGCTTTGCCTGGCGCCCCGCACTTTCATTGGACGTAGACCTGATGCTCTACCACTGGGCTCATCCGATGCCTGCCTACGCCATACAGCCTTCATTCTTTTCAATTCCCAATTTTGATTTTCCTGAAGTGAGACTGACAGAATCCTATAAAACAACTCCAATGGCAGGATATTCAGTTAACTGGCAGCCCGGAGACCGGTTTGTGTTTTCAGCCGAGGGACTATTTGCACATGAACGCCTGTTTACATTTTTACCTGTAGCTGTCAACCGACTGGAAGATGCACTGGATGACCCTGTCGAAGCATTGCAGGTACTCCAGGAATTCGAAATACGGGATGATGGATACCTGCTTACAAAACCGTGGTTACAGCAAATGCTGGGAGTTCAAACTGATTTTAAAGGAGCAACATTGGGCCTGCAGGCCGCGATAGAAATTATTCTGAACTACGAAGACAGATTACTGCCTCAACAGTATTTTCCAAACCTTACTTTTTTTGGTCAGCGTTCATTTTTACGAGACAGGCTGCAGGCGGCAGTAATTTCACGATACAATATTTTTGGTGAAGACTACTGGTTGCAACTCATGGGAACCTATGAAATTGCGGATGGCTTTGAGACTTCGCTTGGCACAAATCTTTTCGGCGGACCTTCTATCTCCCCCTTCTACGGACACCTGAGTTTTGAGCAGTTCCAATCGAACAGTTTTTTGTTTGGACAGGTGTCAGTCTATTTTTGATTCTTCCTTCCTAAAATATACATCGCCCAATTTTTGTTTAGGTTGGGAATGTACCCGCGGATCATTTAGTTCAATTCCCTGATAAGATAACCTATTGAAATTGAATCCTTTTGAAAAAGTTTGGTAACATTATTTTAGCAGCCCCGGGTTCGGTAATTACCGGATTGATTCTGCTGATCTTTCTTGCAATTTATCCCGCTTCCCAGATCAATACAGACTTCAATCTGGAGGGCTTCTATCCGGATCAGGATCCGGTAATTGAGGATTACGAACGCCTGGAAGAGGAATTTGGGAGAGATGACAACTCCATCCTCGTCGGTTTTCAGAGTGAGGATATCTTCACGAACGAAGTTTTGAGGGATATTGAAGAACTGACAGCAGCTTTTGAGAAGATCCGGTTTATCGAATCGGTACGCAGTATAACGAATGCCCAGCAAATCCGAAATAAGAATGATCAGCTAACATTTTCTAAATACATCAATGAAATTCCCGATTCGAACAGTGCACTGATTCAACTGAAGAATCAACTTACTACCGATCCTTTTTTAGAAGGTAGTTTAATCAGTGAAAATGGTACCGCTACTGCAATCGTACTTCAGATTAATGAAAGTGATAACACCTACCCGAATCGAAACCATATCATTGATTCTGTCCAGTCTGTACTGGACGAATATTCCCAGACGTACGAGTTTCACACTTCCGGTATTCCGTTCTTTAGAAATCAGTATGTAAATCTTTTAAATGGGGAGATCTTCATCTATATAGGCCTCTCCTCCATTCTGATCATATGTTTACTGTGGTACATTTACCGGTCTGTTTGGGGGATTCTGTTTCCTATGATTATTGTGTGGGCCACCCTTCTCTTCACCGTCGCGCTGATCCATCTCACTGGCGGCTATCTTGAAATTATGAGCAGCACGATAGCTCCCATTCTGCTTTGCGTAGGCGTAGCAGATTCTGTACACATGATTGCTAAATATGATGATTTGAGAGAGCACGGAATACCGAAACGCGGATCCATCCTGGAGATGTTAAGCACGCTTGGTAGTGCCACCTTTTTAACAAGTGTAACAACTGCCATTGGATTTGCATCATTAATCAGCAGCTCCGTGGTTCCTATGGCAAAGTTTGGTGCTTATACAGCTGCCGGCGTACTCATTGCCTATATTGTAACCATATTTTTTCTACCGGTGGCACTTGCAAAATCAAAGCGCAGCAGGGTATTTAACGAACGTTCAGGATCCTTTTATCCGCTCATCAGGCGGCTGTTAAATCGTGTAACAGCTATTAACAGGGTCCATCATCGTAAGATACTGGTGATCGGTTTCTTTGGTACGCTATTGATATTTACCGGTGTTAAAGACCTTGATGTGAATGGAAAAGTCTTTGATGATCTTGGCGAAGAGACCAAACTAATGCAGGACAGCCGGTTCTTTTCTGAGCAAATGACACCTCAATTTCCAATGGAATTTATTATTGATTCGGGGGAACCGGACGGAGCTCTGACATCAGATTTGATGCAGAAAATTGAAAACTTTGAACAATATCTATTGGAATTTGATGAGATACAACGTGTATCGGGCTTGCATATGCTGATGAAAGAAGTTAACCACGTACTTTCAGATTCCACAGATGAATCAGCATCTTCAAGGATTTTACCAACATCAGATTCAACAATTTCACAGTACACGCTTTTGCTCGAAATTAATGATGCACCTGAACTTGAGCGCCTTGTAGATTTCGATTATCAAACACTGAGGGTAACCGCTTTTACGGAAGATGCCGGCTCACAACGTATTAACGAGATGAGGCAGGAAATCAATGCTTATATAAACGATAATTTTACTGACCAGGAAGTTATCATTACTGGAACAACGATTCTGAGTGCCGATCTGACCGATAAAATTGTTTATTCCCTGGCCTGGAGTATTGTCATTGCGTTAGTTGCCATTTCACTTATAATGACTCTGCTCTTTAAAAACTTTCGAATGGTCATTATATCGCTTATCCCAAATTTGATACCTCTTCTGACAATTGCCGGTGTGATGGGCTTTATGAATGTTGATATCAAACCTTCAACAGCCGTAATATTTACTATCGCGCTGGGAATTGCCGTGGACGACAGTATCCACTACCTGGCCCGATTCCGAATTGAATTCCTGAAACATGGTCTACTTAATTCCGCACTTACCACCACAACTGTCCATACCGGCCGTGCAATCGTGGTTACAAGTTTAATTTTAATTGCTGGGTTTGGCACTCTAATTACAAGTGCCTTCACATCCACAGCCATGATGGGTATACTGGTTTGCTCAACAATATTTGCCGCACTGGTGGCAGATCTGTTCGTACTGCCCTCTCTGTTTTATTATATCCGGCCTGACCTGAAGATTAAAGCATGGACTCAATCAGATTAACAATTTGTTGATGTATCTGCTCTACCGGCTTATGTGCGTCAATAGTTTTAAACCGTTCCTCCTGTTTACTAAGATTGTCAAAACCTTCTGCAACCCGCTTAAAAAAAGATTCTCCAGCTCTCTCCATGCGATCTTTTTCCTGGGTTTCGGTTCGGTCGGCAGCAACATTTGGAGGCAATTTCAGGTAAAAGGTTACGTCGGGAACAGTATGGTGTGAAGCAATTGTATTGAGCTGATGGATATCTTGAAGAGAAACAGATTGCCTTCCATATCCCTGGTAAGCAACCGTTGAATCATAGAACCTGTCCAGCATAACAATCTCTCCTTTTCTAATAAGTGGCAGAACCTCCTGTGAAATAAGCTGGGAACGCGCTGATGAAAAAAGGAGAAGCTCTGTTACCGGATTCATCTCGTCTCCCCCCTCCAGGAGAATCTTGCGAATTTCTTCCGATATCACCGTTCCACCAGGCTCTCTGAATACATAGCAGGACAATCCTTTGTGGTGGAAATATTCTTTTAACAGCTGTATTTGTGTGGATTTACCGCTGCCGTCAATCCCTTCAAATGTAATAAACACGGAGTTTTATTTTAGGTGAAATCGTCCATTTGGTCAACATTTTCCTTTGGCATAACAAATGCCATGGCTAAGTAAAGAAGGAAAAAGCTGCCTGAACTTAAGAAGAATGCCACCAAAAACCCTATACGCAGTACTGTAGAATTCATGCCAAGGTATTTTGCAAGGCCACCACAAACTCCAAAAATCTTCTTATCAGTCCTGCTGCGTAAAAGTCCGCTTTGTGATGAAAGAGACTCCCGGAATGATTTCTTTCTTTTTGTTGATTCAGTCCTGCCTGATTTGCCCTGTTCATTATCAGAGTAAAGAAAGTCGTCCAGCTTATCATACGTTTTTTGGTTTCTGGACTCCCGTTTAACTTCTTCGCGCTTTTCCTGTTTTGTTTGTTTTAAAAACCCAAGACAGATCACCGCAAGCATAGCTCCTCCAAGATAGGGTAATACGTTCATCACGGTATTTAAAAGGGGGATGCCAGAGGTGCCGAGTAACTCCGTGCCTATAGATTGGCCGATAAAAGCGAGTGTTATAAAAACCAGGGCAAGTCCGCCGATGGTTCGAATATTCCAAATTGTTGGGATAGGTTCCTTTTCTTTATCCGATTCAAGAAAATTCTTAAGCGAATTTTGTAAATCCTCGTCAGAAATATTTATGGTGGATGAATGGATATGTCTGGATGTTTTTTCTACCATAAGAGCTCTTTACCTATAATTGTTCATGATCTGAATTTACCTACGATTTCGCAACAGAGATGTTACAAGCGTTGAAACTATCAGTTGATGATTTGTTTCTCTGTCACAATAAAGTCCATTTTCTGGTCAAATGATTCGGCAGGCAGCGTGCTCCATGATAAGTTAAAGGAAAAACATAACCCAACTCGCTGGGCATTCAGACCTTTCAAAAAACGGTCATAGAAACCTTTTCCGTATCCAATACGATTTTTGAGGTAATCTGAAGCAACCATGGGAACAATTATCAGCTGAATTTTGGCAGGGTCTAAAGGTTTACCATCTGCGGGCTCGGGTACTCCCCAGCTATTCAGTTTCAGCTGGCCGGTAGAGTGAATAACCTGGTGATTTAAAGTTCCATCTGTATTTATTTTTGGCACAACAAGTTTTTTTCCGGCCCGGAGAATGGCATTCATTAAGGGAAATGTATTCACTTCCCGGTTTTTTTCCATAGAGGCATACGTATGAATAATCGTTGCCCCGGCAAACGCGTCGGTCGTGGTCAATAATTTATGAATATCAGCAGAAGCCTCCATATACTCGCGCGATGTCAGTGAGGACCGGATCTCAAGATTGTGATTGCGAATTTGTTTCTTATTCTCTTTCAAATTAACCATTACAGATGAACTTCTTTATGGCTGAACGGATCCTCCTCATGAAGCTGGTCCAATAGTGTATCCCAAATATCCATACCGTACTTATTCATAAAATAGATAAATCCAACCTCCCGCTCTTGCAAGCTGCCATTGGGAAAGAGGTTGTTCTTAATGCGCCTGATTCGGTCAATCTGCACTTGCTCCTGTTCCTTTACAGACCGGTAGACTTTCCCTTTTAATTTATCCAGTTCTGAGAAATACGTGGCTTTTGCTTTACCCACACTTCCTTTCAATGATGGGTCTATTTCTCCAATCTCTTGCCGTTTAGCCCTGGATAGCTCGTCAATTTGAGATCTCCAGATACCAAAAATTTTTTCAATATCAGCTGAATCGGATTGCTCTACATACTCTTTTTCAAGATCCTCGATTCGTTCGATGTAGTAAGCCCAGTTGAAGGGCAATTTTTGAATGATGCGTTCAATGGCAGATTCAAAGATTGTTGCACTAAACCGAGGAATGATTGCTGGCATAGGTTGCTGCAATTCATTGTAAAATTCTTTCATTTGAGCGTAATAAGCAATTTCACCGGGCCCGCCTACATATCCGGCAACGGGTAGAATCCTGTCTTGCAACAGCGGCCTCAAAAATACATTTGGAGAAAAACGCTCCGGCTGATCATCAATCTCATCTAATAACTCTTTCTCACTCCAAATCTTGCCGGGAATGTTCCACTTTCCTTCAGTATTCTGGATTTTTATTCTGCCTCCACCCTCCGATACATAAAATAAATTGGACGATTGTACCTGTACCTGATCGTGATATCCCTCTTCTTTCAGCCGGTAAGTTGTATTATCCAGCGCATTCGTAAGTGATGGCGCAGATGTTACAGAATGCTTAAACAGGATTGATGCAGATTTCTTCACATCCTTATTCAGGCTGCCGGCGAGGATCAGGCCGTGACGGCTGAACATACTCATCATCAATCTGCCAAAAGCTTCTGTAAATGTTGATTCTCTGTTGTAAGCCTGCTCTATAGTAGAGATCAGCTCATCGTAGAAATCTGTTTGGTCAAGCTCTTTTTTTAGAACATCAAGAACATTATGAAGTTCGTTTCCAAGCTGAATACTCCCGGCAGGCGGGGCATTTTTATAGTCTTGATGTTGAAATGTAACCGGTTTTGTTTCGTAGGATTCGGGCAACTTCACTGTTGCTATTTCCTCGATATCGTGATCCTCATCGGCCAGCCAAAACACGGGAACAACGGTTCTCCCCGTTTCCTCTTGAAGTTTTTTGGCATAGCAAATTGCCGTAATCGTTTTAAGAACGGTGAACAAAGGGCCACCAAAAAGAGTGGTCTGCTGTCCGGTTACAATAGCAACCGTATCCTGGTTTGAGAAAGCCTCAACCTGAGAAAATACTTTGCTATTTTCCAAAAACTCATCATTATAATGAGATAGCATTTGATGAGTCACTTCTCTGTTTCCTGTAAACCGGTATGAATTCAATGAATCAGAGATCCCTTTAATGGTGGGACTCGCCTGAAAAAAGGCGTGAATATTGCCTGTGCCGGATATGTAATCTTTAAAAAGCTTTGAAAAAGGAAGGCCATCAAACGCGCGATTATCTACTTTCACTTCACCCCTTTAGCCGGTTTATCTGATCACGGATCTTGGCAGCTTTTTCATAATTTTCCGTGTCAATAGCCGTTTGAAGTTCCTGCTCCAATTTCTCTATACCACTAAGCTCATTGGTTTCTGCCCTCGCCTCTCCCTTTGCAGAACTCTTTTCTGTTTTCTCTGCTTCAGATTCTATACCGGCTTCGTCCAGTACACTTTTATGTACGTACACAGATGCGCCAAACCGAATCGCAACGGCTATAGCATCACTTGGGCGCGCATCAATTTCAACTTTCTCATCATTTTTTGTAAATATCAGCTTGGCAAAGAACGTGCCTTCAGATAACTCATTGATCAGTACGTAATCGACGGCAGTGTCAAAACTTAATATAATGTTCTTCAGTAGATCATGAGTCATGGGTCTCGGAGGTTTGATACTTTCCAGTTCAAGCGCAATTGCCTGCGCTTCAAACGTACCAATAATAATTGGAAGCCGTCTGCCCCCCTCTTTTTCCGTTAATATCAGGGCGTATGCGCCACCGCTGCTTGGGCTGGTTGATAAGCCCAATATATCCATTTCAATGTGTTGCACGATTTCTCCGTTGTGCGATTATGTATTGTGGTTAAATTTAAGGAATTTTAACTATCTCTTAAACCATTTACGTTCCGTAATTTGATGATTAACAATCGAATAGAAGTCACAATAATTTCAGCTTAAATGATTCTTTAAACAGTGCAAACAAGTTGTATAGTGTAAACAGTTCATCAATGGTCAGATGGACCTTAGCAAAGATTTTACAAAACAGACTGGATAATCCATATATTTGAAGAGATTTAGAGAATTCGCTGAAATAGATTCACTTTAATTATCAGACAATGAATGTAAAACTATCCGAAGAACGTAATCCAAAAACAGGGAATCCGGTAACCGTGGTTCGGGGTATTACGCATAACCCACAGGTCATTGAGAAACTGGAGAAAAAACTAAAATCAAGTTGTGGTGCCGGCGGGCATACCGAAGGCAAGACAATCTATATACAAGGGTCACATTCCGATAAAATACGCTCTATTTTAAACAAGGAGGGGTATAATATTAGATAATTTTAATATATACATTTATCTGCTTTAATTCTGTAACAATTTAGGGTTTACACACTCTTGTATGTAGAAGGTCTATATACACCTCCAATCAAATCATCTATTTTGATTACAGAAAGGAAGAAAAATATCCTGATCGTTGAAGACGACGGTATCCAGCAAATTATAATGAAACGCATTGCTCATCGCCTTGGCCTTAACGTGCTTGATGTTGTATCAAGCGGGCACAAGGCGGTAGAAACAGCACACTCTCTTCCTGAACTTGACCTGATAATGATGGATGTCCGGCTTGCCGATGAAGTAGATGGTATTGAAGCCATGAAACGGATTCGTCAGGGACTTGAGTCAGTTAAAGTAATTTATGTGACAGGTAATTCTGAAAAGGAAACCCGTAATCGTGCGGTTGAAACAAACTATGAAGCTTTTCTTGAAAAACCGGTTACAGAGGAAGATCTGAAACACGCTGTGTCTGCCGCATTTGCCGCTCTTTAATTCTCAAAATATTTTTTAGCATTGATACGTAAAATCATGGTATTTTCAAGATCATGATATCACGTACAATCATTCTGTATGTTGTACTGAATACTCTATTCTGTACAACAATCTATTCATCACCCTTCAACACCTCAGATCCGGTATCTGTACCGGATGATTCACTAAAGGTGGGGCTTGTTCTTAGCGGAGGTGGAGCTAAAGGTGTTGCCCACATCGGCGTAATAAAACGTCTTGAAGAGGCAGGAGTCCGTATCGACTATATTACAGGAACAAGTATGGGTAGCCTGATTGGTGCGTTCTACTCTATTGGCTATACAAGCACACAACTCACGGAAATAGGTAACTCCACCAACTGGGACCAACTGTTTTCTGAAAAACCAAGCCGTCTTTTTATATCTAATTACGAAAGAATGTTTGATGATCGTACCATTGCCTCTTTCCCAATTAGTGAAAGAGGCCTCGATCTTCCCTTTGGTATTGTTGGCGGACAAAATATCAATTCATTTCTATCCCGTTATACCTGGCCGGTACATGGAACAGAGAAATTCGAAAACTTTCCTATACCGTACGCAACAGTGGCTACCGAACTATCAAGCGGAGAGCCGGTAATATTTGATTCCGGTTACCTGCCGGATGCAATCCGCGCCAGTATTTCAATCCCCTCTCTGTTTCGTCCACACAGGATAAATGGTGTAGAATATATTGACGGGGGAGTTTCCAATAATCTACCCGTAAATGTAGCGCGCGAGATGGGTGCAAATTATATCATCTCTGTAAATGTATCATCACCTGTATTTCCGTCAGATAGCCTGAATACGTTTACTGAAGTGCTAAACCAGGTGGTAAACTACCGTATCAACGAAAAAATCGAGGCGTCAATTAAGGATTCTGATATCTATATCTCTCCGGAAAAAATATTAGAATATGAAGTTCTGGATTTTGAAAAGGTAAACGAATTAATAGAAATCGGATACCAGGAAGCAGATAAATACAGTGCTGAATTTGAGGAACTTGCACGCCGCCAGCAATCGCCGCCACCTTTGCGCAATGGGATTGGAGAGTTTGGAAGTCTTCCATTTAATAAAGTTGTAATTGAAGGAAATGAGGTTGTCAGTGATGAATTTATCTTAAATGAGCTTCAGCTGGACGATAGCTTCTTACTTACCCCCGATTTTATCGATGATAAAATATCACAACTCTATAGTACCCAGTTATTTGACCTCATTACCTACCGAGTACAACCAGACGAGGACTATTATTATAATTTGCACATTCAGGTAATAGAAAACAGGTCGGACGTATTTAAGGCTGGCCTCAGATACGAAACACAAACAAATGCTTCAATACTTCTTGCCACAAGCTTCAGAAATTTTCCATTTAATGGTACCTCATCGAGATTTGATCTTCGGCTGGGCGATGAAGTAAGAGCACAGGGTGATATTTTGACTTATGGAACCCTCGGCTCAAGACTTGGAATTTTAACATCTGTACTCTTTGAATCAGAGAATATTGATAGATTTAAAGATCGTGAACGCACAGCCCGATTTAAAAATAACCTTACCCGTTTTGAATTTTCTGCCGGTAACTACCTGAGTTCCCGATATCTGGTTGCAGCCGGTATCAGGCGTGATTTTATCAGGCAGACAAACACAATCAACGCCGACATTATCAGAAGTTCAGAAGTTGACCACCAGTCCACGTTTATCCGGTTTATGAATGACCAGCTGCATCGCAGGTATTACCCCTCAAACGGCACACGCTTAATTCTGGAAGGTACATACAGCGGAGAATTTACCCTCAGTAACCTGAATTATTTAAAAATTGGAGGGCTTTTCGAATACTACATACCTTTATCTGAAGATGTAAGCTTCAGAAATCTTTTTTATGGAGGATACTCAAGTGGCGAGGAGCTCCCGTGGTCTGCCTGGTTTTCCCCGAATCGAAAGGACCCTCTCTATGGATATGTTCGGTTTGGAGGATTTGAACGCTACGAATTATCTACAAGAAATATGCAAATGATGTCGGCCGGCTTTCAGTTTGAGCCACTCTACCATCGTTTTTTAAATATCGATTACTATGCGGGACGGTTTTTAAATGAGTGGAATTTATCAACTGATCAGATAATTCATGGAGCAAGTTTATCTGTGGGGGCGCTTACAATTATAGGCCCTATAAACATTATCCTGTCATCAAGCACCGAAAATAGATTTTTAGCTGAAATTCAAATAGGTTACCAATTTTAAACATGAATGAATCTGAGATTCGACGTACGATAACCGAAATTGAATCTGAAATCGAAGCGAATGAGCCAACAGCCAATTTATATAACGACGCCGGTGTGGGCTATTACCTGCTTGGTGAATACGAAACATCGCTACATTATTTAGAACGTGCAGCCGAGATAGACGACCGTCCCTCTATTTTGTTCAATCTGGCAAATACACACTCAGATCTCGGAAACCCGGAACTGGCTGTTGACCTGTTTCTTAAAACTCTTGAAAAGGATCCCGGACATATCGGTGCACTTAACAACCTTGCTGATGAGTATGAGAAAACCGGAAATACAGAAAAAGCAGATGAGCTCTTCCGGTATATTACAAAATTGCAGCCGGATAAAGCGCTCCCTTTCTTTAATCTCGGTAATTTTTATTTGAGGCATAACAAGCATATTCGTGCAGCAAAATGTTATGAGGCGACTTTAGAAAAGGATGGCGAATTTTCTGATGCGTATTACAACATTGCCTGGATTTTATATAAGGCAAAAGCATACCAGAACTCTCTTGATTACCTGAACAAAGGTTTAAAGGTAGCCCCTGAACACATAGAAATGAAGGAATTAAAAACCAAACTTCAATCAATTCAGGAAGATACAGCAGGCTGACCTGTTTGCTCTCTGTTTTGTTCAACAGTCTCTCTCTGGAGCTCCATTGCAAACTTTGCAGCCATACGCTGGTCAAATCCGGGTCGGGCTTTTACCCTTTTTAGATTTTTCAGGTAGTTGCGCACCCGTATACCACACTGAGCTTGAATCCGGATTTCTTCATCTTGATTCTGAAGTTCTGAGAACGCCTGGAGTTCAGCTCTTGTCAGACTACCTTCTGCAAAATCATTGATGAATTCATCAAGCAGCGCATCATTTTTTTCTTTATTCATAGCAGAGTTAGTATAAATTGAATAATACAGTTTGGAAGACACCTCATAACGTGTCTTCCGTAACTATCGTTATTCTCTACTACTCTGCTTCTGTTAAATTGTTTCCGGATTTACATATTCTCCAATCAGAGCCTGAAGCTGCTGGCGTGCCCGGTTAATCCGGGACTTTACCGTACCCATGGCTGTATCGGTAATTTCAGCGATTTCCTCGTAGGTAAGTTGCTGGATATCGCGAAGCACGATAACTTCCCTAAAATCATCATTCAGTTTCATGAGTGCTTTTTCGAGCTCATTTACCGACATTTTCTGATGAAGTTTTTCATCCTGAAGAATGACGCTGTCTTCAATCTCAAATTCGCGATCTTCGGGATCGGAGGGATCTGCATGCATAGAAATAGTAGTCATGCGTTGCTTTTTCTTGTACATGCTTTTGGCAAGATTCAATGCAATCGTATACATCCATGTAGAGAGTTTTGCTATCCGTACATAGGATTGCCGGCTTCTGTAAACACGAAGAAATGTCTCCTGCACAAGATCTTCACAATCCTGGTGATTGTGCGTATATCTATAGAGAAAATTGTGCAATCGATCTTTATATCGCTGTACAATAATATCAAATGCTTCGATCACACCTTCCTGTAGTTGTTCCATTACATCTTCGTCGGAAAGTTTGTGAAGTTTAACTGTGCTGGATGATTCCATAATGATACCCGGATTAAATGACTGTTAATGGCATCACCGGAATCAACTGTCAGCCGATGATGCGTTTAATCAGCAGGAGATAAATCGTGGGAACATCAAGAGTGCTAAGCCCTTTGGCTGCCCGATCGGCATCCATTAAAGCTTCAAATATTCTTGGCATTTCGGCCAGGTTGTATCGGGAAGCATCTTTCCACTTAAAGTTAAATACATAACTGTTGCGGATCCCAAGTTCAGATTGAATCTGAGACTTGGTCATTTGCTTTTCCATTAACCGGCGAATTTGCCAGATATCAGCGAACACTCTGTAAAAGAACCCTACGGATTTAATAACTTCTCCCGCATCTGCATTACTCTTTAGCAACATCTGTTCCGCGATGCCAAGAGATTTATCCAGGTTTCTCTCAATTATGGCTTCTTTTAGCTCAATCACCGAATATTCCCTGTATGAGCCGGTAATTTTTTTTACATGCTCTACAGAAACCCTCTCCTGAGTGTCCACAAAAGTACACACTTTTTCAATTTCAGTGGACAGTAGCTGCAGATTATTGCCAACAAGCTGACTCAGAAGTTGTGCGGCCTGAGTATCTATCTGCTTCTTATGTCGTGCAACCGCCCATTCAACAGCCCAGTCGGTGAGTTGATAATCCGGCAGACTCTTGAACTCTGCATCGGCAACGTGCTGGTTTTTTTTACTATTTAATGCCTTACCCAGAGAAGTGCGCCGATCCGGAGATTTATTATCAATAAGACACAAAACTGTTGATGGATTTGGGTTCTTAACATAGTTTTCAAAATCTCTGATATGGCCTCCTCCATCATCGGTTGACTTCATTTTTAAAAAATCTCTGACAATAACTACCCGACTTTCGGCCATCATTGGATAACTTCTTGCCATACCAAGAACAGTTTCAGGAGATACTTCTCCACCATAAAGAAGGTCGTAGTTGAAATCTTTTTGCTCGTCCGGTATCAGTTTCGATATTTCGTCCTGTAGCCTGTCAATAAAAAAACTCTCTTCGCCATAAAGATAATAAACAGGCTTTCGATTCTCGGTCGATCGTATGCTATTTCGAATTTTCTTAAACTGATCGAGGCTCGTTGGTTTTGCCACAGTAGGTACTTAGTAATGTTTGATTAGTATTAGTAAAAGCTTTTCAAATGTTGATGCCTAAATACGGTTCAGGAATCCCGTTCACCTTTCATTTTGTACTCAAAGGTTTCGCTGATTTGAACATCATCTTCCTTTCTGTTTTCAAATACGGGATCATCGAATAATTCATTGGCCGACATTTTTTGAATCTTCGAAATTTCCTTCTGAACACTGGATATTAATTTCATCAGACGCTGCCTTGTTTCTCCTTCCTCACTTTTAAGCAACTGGGAAAGTTCTCTTCTTTTTCTTTCATAAAAATGCAGCCGAAGAGGTTTCATGGTAGATTTGGCCGTCTTATAAGGGAAACGGTCTTTTTTAAATTCGTTACCGGCATCATTCGAAAACGATTCACTTACGGTATAGCGTTCGAGTAAAATATCGCTCAAAAGTGAAGGAAAAGGCTGCTCTCTTCCTGCATAATGATCTACCGATATCTTTTCGCCTTCAATAAACCGAGTCATGATATCTTCATAGAAGACACGAAGTTCATTATCTTCAAAATGGTCGGAACCAACGTTGTGTCCGATAAATTGCTGCATTTTTTCTCCGTATTGCAGAAGCAGCCGAATGACTTCTTTTTCATAATGAGGTTTTTTAGCTTTTCTGACCGGATTTTGATGTTCCGTATTGCCAGATTCCTCTGCTCTGTAATCTTCATCCCTCGGGGGCGGTGGTGTATCTCTGTTTGCTTCGTTCCGTCTGCTATATCTGGCGGCCTGCTCTTTTTTATCAGCCAGGAACTTTTCAAGTTGCTGAAATAGCTCTCTGTCGCTTCCTTTTCTGTATTTTTGCGTTTGCTGATGTAGATGCTGTACATAAACCTGCCGCTGAATTTCATCCGGAATTTCAGCTATCTGGCTGAGAACTTTATTAATCAGGCGAGTTCTGTTTGCAGGTTTATCAAGGTTACCGGAAGATTCACTTTTGTGTATGGCAAAAGTTACAAAGTCTTCTGATTTCTCTTTTTTAAGTGACTCGAACGACTCTGAGCCGAACTGCTTTACAAACGAATCTGGGTCTTCACCTCCCGGGAGTTCCAGTAAATCAACTTCCATTCCCTCACGTAAGGCAATATTAACTCCTCGTTCCATCGCCGCCTGTCCAGCTTCATCCGAATCATAAAGCATGGTAATTTTACTGCAGTAGCGCTGAAGTATTCTTATTTGACCCGATGTTAACGATGTACCGCTGGAGGAGACTACATTTTCAATTCCATGTTGATGAAGTGTTATTACATCGGTATACCCTTCAACAAGTATTACCTCTTCCCTCTTCCTGATCTCATTCTTTGAAAAATTGACTCCATACACCACACTGCTTTTATCGTACACCAGGGTCTGTGCAGAATTTACATACTTGGCTGTCTTTTTGTGATCATTCAGGGTTCTTCCCGCAAAAGCAATCACTTTACCGGCCGGGTTGAAAATTGGAAAAATCAGGCGATCGCGAAATGTATCGTAAAATTTTTGGCCGCTGCGGTTGCTCTCTTTTACAAGGTCCGCTTTGAATAGGTACTCCTCTTTTATACCCTCTTTGCGAGCTTCTTTAATCAGCGCATTGCCTGATCCGGGTGCATATCCAATACCAAATTTTCTGATAATCTTTTCATCGTATCCTCTATCATTGAGGTATGCACGTGCCGAGGAGGCCTGTTCATTTTCATGCAGCATTCGGTGGAAAAATAACCCTGCATATTTCAGGGCATGAAAAATTCCTTCCCGTACTTTTGTTTCCTGTTTCTGCTCATCGGTCTGTTCTTCTCTGGGAAGATCTATTCCGTACCGATCGGCAAGAGACTGCATTGCATCAGGAAAGTTGACACCCTCCATCTCCATGATAAAACTGAAAACATCTCCGCTTTCACCACAACCAAAACACTTGTAGATGCCAAGACGGGGTGTAACATGAAAAGAAGGGGTTTTTTCATCGTGAAAAGGACATAACCCCACATAACCACTCCCCGACTTCTTCAAACGTACATAGTCTCCTACAACCTCTACGATGTCAGCCGTATCACGTATTTCTTCTTTTTTTTCTTCCGATCGCTGCATTGTCATTCAGACTTTAAGTACTGCATTCATTCGCGCCTTTAAACTACTAAAATCTACGGCTCAATAATACATTAATCCCCGAATGATAATGTCTCAGGTTTACTTCAAATTTGGCTCATTTTTACACTTTATAAAACCAATTTTTCAAACTAAAAAAAAGCGCTAACACCATCAGGTTTATAACTTTCAAAATTTTTTATAAATCGTGAACTAAGTACACAATCACGGTGTTGTGATCTCGACACCCTTAACTCCAACCAAATCAAATACTATGGAAGCTTTAATTGAAATGCTGGGTAATGCCACTTTCGAAAACTATGTTGGTGCAGCCGAAGGGTATTCAGAAATGGCTTATCAAATGTCAGCTCATGTGCTAACACTTGGTTTCGCTATTATGCTTGCCGGCCTGCTATACTTTGTACTCACCATTAAAACTGTCGCACCTAAATACAGAACATCATCGGTTCTATCCGGTGTTGTGATGGTCTCTGCATTCCTCTTGCTATATGTACAGTCTCAGAACTGGACAAGCGCAATGGTTTACGATGCCGATACTGCACGATACGTTCTGGGAAACGGTAACGATCTGTTTAATAATGGTTACAGATATCTGAACTGGCTTATAGATGTTCCTATGCTGCTGTTTCAGATACTTTTTGTTGTAACTCTTACAAAGAGTGATTTCAGCTCAATCAGAAACCAATTCTGGTTCTCAGGCACAGGAATGATACTCACTGGATATGTGGGACAATACTATGAGGTTACAAGTCCAACACTCTTTTTTGTATGGGGATTTATCTCTACCCTGTTCTTTGTTCATATCTTAATTTTAATGAAGCGCGTTATCAACGAAGGTAAAGAAGGTGCTCCTCCAAAAGCACAGAAGTACCTTGGGTATATATGGACCCTCTTTTTCTTCTCCTGGATGCTTTATCCCGGCGCTTACCTGATGCCTTACCTCTTCAGCCTATCCGCTGACCCGGCTCTATCTGAAACGGCTGTAGTTGCACGGCACATTACTTATACCATTGCTGATGTATCATCTAAAGTGATCTATGGTATATTCTTGACGCTTGCAGCTCAGGAAATGAGTAAAGCCGAGGGATACGATTACGAACAGATGGAAAGTGCACTTTAACTCTGAGTTAAAGTTTATCTGACGAAATATAAGGCCACATCGAAAGATGTGGCTTTTTTTTTGTCGTAAACTTTCATTGAAATGGAAAGATTCTCCCTAACCTGTACTCTACACTTTGGCAAAACTATTTAATGATGGTATATTTATGCGATTATAAAAAACCAATTTTTAACTGTTAAAAATACAGATTTCATGAGCGTATTAGTTGGCAAGGATACCCGGCTGGTTGTGCAGGGATTTACCGGAAGTGAAGGAACATTTCATGCCGGACAAATGATAGAATACGGAACAAATGTTGTGGGCGGTGTAACTCCCGGTAAAGGTGGCCAGGAACACCTGGGGCTACCCGTTTTTAACACCGTGGCAGATGCCGTTCAAGAAAAAGGGGCAAACACTTCTGTAATTTTTGTTCCCCCGCCGTTTGCAGGAGATGCAATTTCAGAAGCTGCATTTGCAGGTATCGAGGTGATTATCTGTATTACGGAGGGAATCCCTGTAAAAGATATGGTTATTGCCAAACAAATCGTTCAAAGCCATGGCGCAACACTTATCGGACCTAACTGTCCGGGTGTAATTACTCCCGGCGAGGCTAAAATCGGAATTATGCCCGCTATGATTTTTGAACCTGGAAATATTGGATTGATTTCCCGCTCTGGCACGCTTACCTATGAGGCCGTGGATCAGCTTACAAAAGCCGGTTTGGGACAAAGTACTGCAATTGGAATTGGTGGAGATCCCGTAATCGGCACTACCCACATTGATGCTGTAAAACTTTTCCAGGAAGATTCCGATACGGATGCCATTGTTTTGATCGGGGAAATAGGTGGTACGGCTGAAGAAGAGGCCGCCGCTTACATTAAAGAGCATGTAGACAAGCCGGTTGTTGCCTTTATTGCAGGCAGCACAGCCCCTCCCGGACGCCGAATGGGGCATGCCGGTGCAATTATATCTGGAGGCAAAGGTTCTGCACAAGATAAAAAGAAAGCGCTAAGGGATGCGGGTATCACCGTAGTAGACAGCCCCGCAGAAATCGGAGAAACACTGAAAGAAATGCTTCGTTAATCAAACTATCGGTTGACAGCAAAAAAAGCCGCCTTTGTCTCAAGGGCGGCTTTTTTTTGACACGTTTTACTGTAAATCCGGTAATTATTCTCTACCCAACCTGGAATCCATCAGGAATGACTTTACCTTTTGGAATAATCACGATTCCATCTACCACGTGATAGTTATCAAACTTACCATCTTCGAGATGAGAGCCACCTACAATTTTCACATCGTTGCCTATCCGCACATTTTTATCCACAATAGTTTTACTGAGGAAACAGCGCTCTCCGATGCCCATTAATGGATTGCTTGACGCACGGTTTTCAATATCCTCGCGCGAGGTGAAATAGTCGTTCCCCATAATAATAGATTCTTCAATACTGGTTCCTTTACCAATTCGGGAGCGGATTCCAATAACGGAGCGCTCAATTCGGCTGGCTTCGATAATACAGCCTTCCGACACAATAACGCGCTCAAGATTTGTGCCTGCAAGTTTTGATGCGGGCAAAAGACGTGCACGGGTATAAATCACCTGATCATTATCATAAAGGTTAAAAGATGGCAGTGTATCCGTTAAAGAAAGATTTGCTTCAAAGAATGATTTAATGGTTCCGATATCGGTCCAGTACCCATCAAAGGAGTAACTGGAAACTTTAGTCCCCTCTTTAATGGCTTTCGGTATAATCTCTTTTCCAAAATCTGTTGCATCAGGATTATCCTCAAACAGCCGTATCATTTCATCTTTACTAAAAACATAAATCCCCATAGAAGCGAGATACTCTTTCCCCTGGCGCTTTTGCTCATCAGTTACTGATGACTTCCAGTCTTTCAGCTCCTCGTGGCCCGGTTTCTCTACAAAACTTTCAACCATCGTTTCATCATCAGTTTTCATAATACCGAACCCTGTAGCATCTTCTGCATTCACAGGAATTGTTGCCACGGTAACATCTGCTTTCGCTTCTTTATGATGATTCAAAACATTTCTGAAATCCATCTGGTATAGCTGATCTCCCGAAAGAACGAGAACATGCTCGTAATCGAAATTAGACATATGGTGAATTGATTGCCTGACGGCATCTGCAGTTCCCTGGAACCAGTTCTGGCTTTTCGGTGTCTGTTCTGCAGCAAGGATATCTACAAACCCGCGGCTGAACAAATCGAAATTGTAGGTATTCTTAATGTGCCTGTTCAATGATGCCGAGTTAAACTGAGTTAACACAAATATTTTACGAATTCCGGAATTCAGGCAGTTAGATATCGGAATATCAACAAGGCGGTATTTACCGGCAACAGGTACAGCAGGTTTGCTTCTGTGGCCCGTTAGCGGGTAAAGGCGTGTTCCACGTCCTCCTCCTAAAATGATGGCAATCGTCGATGAATTCATAATTTAGCTTTTGTTTGGGATTACAGATTTATAGAGTTCAATATACTTTTGGGTAGATCGTGTCCAGGAAAAATCAAGTTTCATTATTTGCTTTCGGTTCTTTTCAAAACCACTTTTTTTCTCATACATATACACTCCGCGTTCCACAGCTTCTGAAAATTCATCGAGGTTAAAGTTATTAAAAACAATTCCATACCCATATGGTTCCTCAATATCCACTACTGTATCCGCCAAACCGCCAACTTTTCTTACTACGGGAACGGTACCATAGCGCATTGCATAGAATTGATTCAACCCACATGGTTCAACCCGGGAAGGCATCATCAAAAAATCTGAGCCTGCATAAATCTGATGCGCAAGTTTTTCGTTGTATTCCAGTCGGGAATCAAAATAACCAACGTATTCACTTTCCATTTTCCTAAACAGATTGTGTAAAGAAGGATCTCCGGTTCCCAGTACTATAAATGATGCACGAACACCCTTTTCATAGCACTGTTTGATAAGGTTGGGAACCAAATCAGCCCCTTTTTCGCGAACCAGTCTGCCGATAAATGAAAAAACAGGCCGATCGCAAGAGAGTGAAAATTCCTGACAGAGTTCTTTTTTATTGAATTCTTTCCCAGCATCTGCTGATGATACTGTAAAATTTTTTGCTATCAGTGAATCTGTTTTAGGATTCCAGACATCTACATCTATACCATTAATTATTCCAGCGGTTTTCTGCTCTTCATGTCGCAAAAGATGTTCAAGTCCGTTACAAAACTCAAGGAGCTCTTTCATATACCCTTCTGATACTGTCGTGACTCTCCATGCCGTCTTTATCCCGGCCGCAAGACAGTTCATCTGGTTATCCCACTCAAGAATACCAACGTGCTGCAGACTAAAGGCCGGAAGCCGTTCATATTCATGGATGCTGTACCTGCCTTGGTATTCACCGTTATGGATGGTAAGCACAGAAGGGATCTCTTTAAACGCCTCAAACCGAAAACACTCCTTCATCATGAATGGAACCAGTGCGGTATGATGATCGTGGCAGTGAATTACATCCGGCTTTTCCTGCAAGTTATTCAGCCATTCGAGTGCTGCAATTTGAAATGAAAAAAAACGCTCCAGCTCATCCCAGTATGGATGCCCCGACCAGGGATCTATATACACACCGGGCCGGTCTAAACGGCCGGGGATATCAATCAAAAATAGTTCAAACCCCAGAACAGATTTTTTTACCCGATGAACTGAAAATTCAAGGCTCTTCCCGTCAAATGGAAAGGTGCCTTCAAAAATAAATTCGGTTTCAACGTCTCTAAGCCAATCGGTTTGGTAATAGGGAAGGATAACCGAGGCGGAATATCCCTTAACTTTATTGAGATATTTTGGCAGTGCCCCAACAACATCTCCGAGCCCACCTGCTTTTGCGGCAGGATAACATTCAGCTGAAATATGTGTGATCTTCATTGATTCCGAAACTTAATGAAAAAACCTACGTATTTGTGGTTGAATTTTTTTAACCTGCAGCATGATATCACTCATCAATCTACAAAAAGAGATCGTTAAATAAACTTCGAATTTCAAATAGTTTTAATTACAATCTCAGGTCTTATATTAGCCTGGACTATTTACTTGATTTTAATCAAACCTACTTTGGCTAATGAACAGTAACCATACCATTGAAGTAAAACATCTAAGCAAATCATTTGGAGATACACGTGCAGTGCGTGATGTTTCCTTTAGTGTGGAAAAGGGTAAAATCACGGGCTTACTTGGCCCAAACGGTGCCGGCAAAACCACAACTATCCGAATGATCAATTATATCATTCCTGTGGATCAGGGATCCATCACAATTAATGGTCAAAACGTGAGTGCGAATACACAGCGTTTAATTGGTTACATGCCTGAAGAACGAGGTTTATACAAAAAAATGAAAGTAGGCGAGCAGCTCATTTACCTGGCCCAGCTTAAAGGAATGAATGTAAGTGATGCCAAAAAGCAGATTCGATACTGGCTAAATCGTTTTGGAGCAGCCGATTGGCACCTTAAAACAGTTGGTGAACTCAGTAAAGGGATGAGTCAGAAGATTCAGTTTATTGCAACCATTGTTCACGATCCGGATATTTACATTTTTGATGAACCTTTCAGCGGACTCGATCCAATCAACAGTGAACTACTGAAAGAGATTATAATTGAGCTGCGCGAAAAGGGAAAAACTATTCTCTTTTCTACTCACCGCATGGAGCAGGTGGAGCAAATGTGTGATGATATCTGCCTGTTTAACAATGGCAAAATGGTTCTTGAAGGTAATCTCAGAACTATTAAAAAGGATTTTGGCAAAAACACGGTACTCATTGAATTTCAAGGGGATGGTTCATTTATCGATAACCTTTCGAATATTCGTGTAAACAATCGGTCAACGAATTTTGCAGAAATTCGGATATTAGACGATCAGGACCCGCAGGCTATACTGAAGAGTGCGATTCAACATGCTGAAATCCATAAATTTCAGCTTGTGGAACCGTCTTTGAATGAGATATTTATATCAACAGTTGGCGAAGATAATATTAAAACTCAAGAAGAAGAAGCAGCATGAACTGGCGACAAATTTCATTAGTACTAAAACGCGAATATCTGACACGGGTTAGAAGCAAGGGGTTCATTGCCGCTACCCTCCTGGTACCGATCGGTATTATTGCGATTTATGGTATCGGATTCCTGGTCATTATCTGGGAAAGCGATGTATCGTACGAGATTGGCATTAAAGATAATTCAGGTTCTGTGGTAAGCAGTCTGGTTGAACGAAACCCGCAGAGTTATACGGATGTATCCGAACTGCCTGTAGATTCGCTCAGGGCAAGAATTCAGTCCGGCAAAATGACCGGTTATGTGGTGATTAACGATCAAAACATTAATGAGAACAGCTCCCTGGAACTTATATACAGCGGAAGTGGCGGTCTTACTTTATTAACCTCTGTGAGGTCTGATTTACGTGATGTTATTCGTGAAGAAAAACTAAAGCGTGCAGAAGTATCCGAAGAGATTCAGCAGATATTTGAAACACGTATAGGAGTAGATTCCAGGCGGTTAACTGAAACCGGCGAGGAAGAAGATGATGATACAGCCTTTCTTTCAGGTGTTGGTTTTGCAATGGGCCTGATCATTTTTGTTGCCATCTTCAGCTATGGCGGTTATATAATGCGTGGTGTTATTGAGGAGAAAACAAATCGTATTGTTGAAGTTATTACGTCATCGGTAAAACCAATTGAACTGTTAACGGGTAAAATGTTTGGTGTTGCAGCACTTGCCCTCACTCAAATCGGTATCTGGGGAATTACCATCGCGGGACTTGGTCTGCTTGCGGCACCACTTCTATCCCTGTTTTTAGACAATCCGGAAACAGGAGATGTAATGGAACAGGCTGCTGCCCAGGCAGACATTCCCTTTCTCGCAAATATTCCCGCTATAGAGACATCCATCATTGTCTACTTTATCATTTTCTTTTTCCTGGGATATTTCCTGTACAGTTCCTTATTTGCAGCGGTGGGCTCGGCCGCAGACTCGGAGACGGACACTCAGCAACTTATGCTTCCTATTATGGCCCCTATCTTCATTGCCTACTTTATTTTGTTCCAGGCCGTGCGAAATCCAGACGGAGCATTGTCAGTTGTAGGGTCGATTATTCCCTTTTTCTCCCCTATTGTGATGATCAGCCGCATTGCTATCAGTGATGTTCCCTTTTGGCAAATTGGTTTATCAATACTGCTCATGGTATTAACCTTTATCGGGACGATGTGGCTGAGTGCAAAAATTTATAAAGTTGGGATCCTTAGCTACGGAAGCTCGGCCGGTTTCAAAGATTTATATAAGTGGCTTAAACAGTAGGTATTTAAACATATGGAATTAGTTTAATGTGTGATATCTAGTTTTCTCATAGATGAAGTAACAGATATGGTGGTTGAGGGTCTTCACCGGATGAATTCGCTTCATCCGGTGAATTGCCTACCTTTAAATATATAACCTGATAGATTATAAATTTGCCCTATCAACTCATCCGATGACGTGAAGTCAGCGGATGAGGATATTTCCTTAACTCAACAAATCACAATTGACATAACACTAGTTAGTCTTAACGATGACAGTTGAATAATCTGGTTAACTAATTTTCTGAAGTACTAAAAATAATTAGCAGTTCATTTACCTGACCGGTATTTAACTCTACACTCTTTTCTTTAAACATATCCAGTACAATTGTACCATCCGGATCAGTTAGACTAAGCGTGCCGGTAAAAGAATCTTGTTGATAAGTCCAGCTGAGATTTAGTAATTCACTGCTTCCCGGCTGTATTTTCAGTGTCCAGGACTGTTCATTACTAAATGCATTTCTGAAATCCCGGAACAGTTTTTTATCCGGGGTTTCAAACCAGGCATGAAGCGATTCGCCCGGCGGTGGCGGCGGGGCTTCCAGGTCTAAACCGGAATCAAAAAAGTCTGTTGCGCCCGGTATTTGTCCGAACCCCATCTCTACTTCAGTCTGTTGATCCGATATGTACAGCTCAAATGAATAATCGTTTTTAAAGAGCGAGAAGTTTGCCGTCAGCTGAACATCATCCTCAAGAACCATCACCAGGGGATTATCTAAAGATTCAATATCTCCCGACCACCCTGCAAACTGCCAGCTTTGATTGGGAACAGCCATAAATTCAGCCGAATTGCCAACTTCATCTCCGCCGGATGTAAGCACGGTTCCGGCTGTTGAAGGATTTTGATTGATGTTGATGGATACCCTGACTCCGCCTGATGAAAAATCACCACAACCGGCAATAAAAAAGAACATACATACAACGATAACTTTATTGAGATTTTTAATCATTCCTTGCCCCTATTTAATGAGTGTCATTTTCCGAATATCCATGTGATCATTCACCATAAACCGTATCAAATAGACCCCAGAGGCTAAATTACCGGCGTCAAATTTTACGTCATAAACTCCGGAATCCTGGCGTCCATCAATTAATGTGTGAATCCTTCTGCCAATCATATCAAACACATCTACTCTTATGTGTGACTGCTCCTTAACCTGGTAGTGAATGGTGGTTACAGGATTAAAGGGATTAGGATAATTGGGAAATAATTTGTGCTCCGTAATCATCTCATCTGAGCGAACTCTTGATAGTTGATAACTATCATATTCTTCCGAAATAACCTGGGGGGTTCCCGGCATCAAATCAATGGTTCGGCGACTGTCATTATTCATTACCGTCAACCGATAGATATAGCCGGAGTCATTTGATGAGTTCATCAGCTCCATTTTCACCGGGTACTGTGATGATTGAAGGGTTAACTCTGTGGGTTCTGCATTCATAATCCTGTTTTGTGAAGTCGTTCTCACTTCAAGTTTGGGGTCCGGGGAAATAGGTGGAAGCAGATATTTTTGAAGTTCACGTTGATCCAGGCGGACATCACTGAGTAAGATTTCTGATTCATTATTTTCATTTGAAAACCGGATGAAGGGCAGATCATCGTCGTGATTGTTGGCCGTTAGTTTCTGCAATTCTCCTGCTGAATCATCTTCACCGGCCGTATGATATATTGACATATCGATCCTTCCTGAATCACTGGCAAAAATCCAGTATCCCCGGTAGGGAAGCAGCCAATCCACAGGCTCATAATTTCCTTCATCAAAACGAAAAACGGATGCATCTGTTAAGATTTGATCCGGATCTGATATAGATTCAACCGCTACTGAATCGGAGAGACTACCTATCAGGTTCCATCCCTTTTTGAGGTGGATTTGGGTACTGTCGAGCCCGGAGCCGCTCGCCTGAATCGCTTCAGTTTCATATGATCGGGTTTTAATCCAATATCCTTTTGAGGATTCAAGCCTGTTGGTCACACTATATTTATTGTCGTAACTGTAAAGAGTGGCCATATCAGTTTCAACTGAGGCATCTCCAAGAGGAATACTTGTTAACTCCCAGTTTAAAGTTGCTTCGATATCATTGTTCAGGTAACTGACCACCGGTGACAATCCACTTTCCATTCCATGGCTATTTATTGATTGCACTGCATAAAATCCTGATCCCTGAAGCAGGTCTTGATCTATAAATATCTGTTCTCCGGCTTCAATTGTCGCATATAATGCAAGGGATGAAATGGAAGGCCCCCGAAAAATCTGATATTGAGTGATTTGCTGATCCGGTTTTTCGTTCCACATCAACTCTACCCCCATCTCGACTTTCCTTATAGATAAACTCCCTGGAGGATCCGGAATTAGGTTTTCAGCAGATTCGAACCGTATTTGGGGCTGATCTTCAAGAAGTACATCCCGAACCATGACCGATATCGATGTTGCCTCCGCTTCTGTATTGGTCACAGAAAAGCTATAAAACCCAGGGTTGTCTGTTGCAGTGATCTCCCCCATTAATGCACTTCCGGTCAGCGTGATATCAATTTCTTCAGCATCAACTCCATCAATGGGCGTTCCATCCGCCTCCAAGAGCTCAATATGCACCATAGAGGCATCTACTCCGTCTGAGATGTGTGGGGAGGTGGCTGACACGACTGAAGCGGCAGCATCCACGACCTGGGGTTCTTCAGGTTCTGAATCGGAACTGCTAAGTACACCAAACACAGAGAATTCCGTGATGTTTTCCGCAAAAACATATTTCTCCTCGATATTCACACCTGATACATAGGATTCATTTTCCGGCGGACTCCAAACTTGTTCATCAAAACGCCAGACATTCAGATCTTCTTCAATGAGTTGGTCAATGTCTACCTGATTATAGTGAAATCTCAGGAATTCAATTTTAGCACTCTCGGTTACGCTGTCAATCTCAACAAAAAAACCAGCTGCTGCCATATCTTCCGGCAGTGATCCCGGTTGGGGTGAAGCGCTGATTGTAACATCGGTGGCTTCAAGAGAGAGGCGCGACTCCCCGATAGACATTTCATTTATAGAATTATTGGTAGCCCCATCAAATGTTCTAAAATCGGTGGCGTTCCCCGATAAGTAGATGTTTTCCAGACTGTTCATCGATGCATCATTCGATAATTCAAGGCCTACACCTTCAGTGTTCGATATCGAAACACTATCCACGGTAGTAGAATCTGTACGAATTGAAAATCCATTGGTCCCATTCAGGATTTCAATGTCAGTAAATTGATTCTGATAACTGTCTCCCCCAATACTAATTCCAAAGTCGTTCGTATCGGTTCCATGATTTGATATTAAAGCACCGCTAAATGAATTATACTTGCTATCAAAATTAACTGAAATTCCATCTTCTTTTCCGCCTGTCAGTTTTAGATCACTGAACTGATTGTGGTTACTTCGGCTTCCGAAGTTAACTGAAGTCTGCCCGTTATTTTCAGCAGTTACTGTTGAAAAAGTATTGTTGTTTGCCGTAGACAGACTAATACCATTTTGCTGATTGCTGATCGAGACTACATTTTCAAATTGATTATCAGTCACATAATTAATGGGTGATTGGAAATTACCACTCAATCGAATTCCTGAATACCCGCTTTCAGTAACCGTAAGATTTGTAAATCGATTTCCATCAGACTGATTTATATAGATCCCATATTGTTCACTTTTATCGACGGTTATATCATCAAATCTGTTTCCGGCATTCGATGAATTTAACTCGATTCCATGCGCGGAACTTTCTTCAATGGTGATTTGATTGAAAAGATTATCCGCTGCAGATCCCCAAACTTGTAACCCAATGCCATTTTCTTGTAGAATAATGTTATTGAATGTATTCCCAGATCCATTGCTAACATCAATTCCCGAATCCGGAAATAGCCCAGCGTTTCCAGTACCTCTTCCAATAATCCTGATGTTTTCGAAAATATTATTCTCAGAAATTTCATCACTGAGCGACGTTAAACTTATCCCACGATCAATCTTGTTTGCATATATATTATTGAATGTACTTCCTTGTGCTGAAGCCAAATAAATGCCTCTATTGCTATTAAAAATGTTTATATCGATAATCTCACTTTCATGTACACCAATAAACCTAACAGCATCAGCCCAGTTTTGTAACGTTACATTTTTGATGGTGACATTGCTTAATCTTTGATCACCCTCTTGTACATCCACACCCACACCCTCAAGTGCCGTTTCACCAGCTTCGAGTCTTGCTATTATATGTCCATTTCCATCGAGTACAACATCGCTTGAGGTTATTTTTATACAACTTTCCTCACTGGTAAGATCATATTGGAGAGTATAGGTTCCTGGACTGACGATCTCAACACATTCGGTAATTTCTGATGACACCGGTTCACCCTGAATGGTTACGGATTCCGATACCTCTTCATTCTCTGATGACATGGTAATATTTCCACTACCGGCATCCCCCGTTTCTGTTTGCCAGGTAAGCACGATCGATTCTTCACCCGATGGCTCCAGGAACAGTTCAAGAGTATCAACAACCGTTTGATCAAAATTTCTAAGCTCTATGGTTTGGGTTCCCGCTTCAGTACCACTATTTGTAATGGTTGCATAAACTTCCAGCGATTCCGTTTCCACCACAGGCGAGGTGATTGATTCAATCCGCACATCAAAATAGGGTTGCTGCAACTCAATACCGGATTCCCTCCAGGGGTCAAATCGAATGCTTTCACTGACACTATCACCGCTGCCATTTGCCACTGTTCCCGTTTCCGGATCTTCTACCCCACCCGATGGACCGCTTGCATCTCCCCACCAGTTCTCAATAGCGTTGATGATTACTGATCGCGAATAAGAAATCCCCTCCGCATTACCGCTGATGTTATTGTTGTTGATCTCAATGGACTCAGCTCTGTTCGGAATTTCAATACCGGTCTCTGTATGATTAAGTATCTGATTTCCAGTAATGCTGGTGGTTACCCCGGCTCTTAACCCTATCCTGTTCTCAGTAATAATATTATCGTTTATGACCAGATCTTCACCTCCATAAAATAGCGCCCCATAATCACCATTGCCTGACAGATTATTTCCGATAACAGTAACCCTGTCTGAGCCATCAGAACCAAAGTCTGATTCAATACCTGATATTGTATTGTCCTGGATTACATTTTCACTTAACAAAACATCATTGAGTCGTCTAATTTCTAGCCCATGCCCACTATTTTCTATACTTTTGTTTTTTTCAAAAATAAACTCCGAGCAATCTTGAACTGAAAAACCATTTCCGGAAGCGTTGCGAACTGAATTATTTCTAATTTCAGCTCCATCACAACCACGTATACTATATCCGACCCCGCTCACTGAATGATAGTCTATTGTGTTGTTTTCAATAAAGGAGTTTGGAGCGTCTCTAACTATTATCCCTCCAAATCCCCGGATATCTCCCGTCTGATTATCATGAATGGTGTTATCCAACATCTCCACCGATTCACCTCTGTGAAACAAAATACTTTTGTTGCTGTTATAGATTTGGTTATTACGGATCTTTGTATGATCAGATTGCCAGACGGAAATCATTCCTGCAAAATTATTATCAATATCACCTGTTCCGGTCAAATCATTATTCTCGATAACAGCCCCGTCACTGTTCACAATTTGTACACCTGAAACAACATTGCTCATCGTAATACCGGAAATAACCACATTTGACGAATTTACGATGATCACCTGGCCGGCATCTGAAGGGATGGCAGGATTATCTACCCCATTTGCAAAGAAAAGCGGCCGTCCCTGAACTGTGTTGTTCGCGATGTGATGGTTAGCTTCTTCATCTGAATTAATATATGAACCTAAAGCAATCAAAATACCTGACTCTAATGTATTGCCTTCAATAGCAACCCGTTTGGCACTACTTACAAGAATATCTACAGGATTACCACTCATGCTATTATTCAAAATCTGCTGATCATCAAATCCTGATAGCCGAATTCCAACATTCCCATTGGTAATTTCATTGTTTTGTACAATTCCATCACTGTTAACAGAAATGCCGGTACTGGCACCATCTATTTCGTTGTTTTTTACCACGGACCAATGACTTACATCTATTCCTATAAATTCATTATTTTTTATGGTATTATTTTCGATTGTACTCCTGACACCACTGCGAATACCGCCCTGGTTACCAGTTACTGTATTTTCAGTCAAAATGGCGTCATCCGATGAATACCATTCAATTGCCGCACTGCCATTCTCCGTAATCACATTATTCTGAATTAGAGCTCCCGGAGAACCATTGTCAAAACTTGAATCCCAAATACCGTATTCGTTATTCTCTGTAATCCTATTATCCAATATTTGTAAATCATTGCTCGAAAATGAACGAATACCATGTCCCCTGTTTCGAGCCGGGTTGTATGTTCCTGAAATTAGATTTTCAGATACGATAGTAAAATCGGAACTAATCAAATATAGACCTTCATAATTATCAATCAGCTCGTTTCCAAACACTTCAACCGATTCACTTTGACGAATTCTAACTGCAAAATCTCCCACATCGGTAACAATATTTTCAAGAATTCCGACTCTGTTCGAGTTTTCTACATTTATACCATAATTACTTACTCCGTAAATTTTGAAACCCTGTACGGACACACTATCAGCCCCTGTTATCATTATTCCATTGTTTCCGGCGGTTATTTGGGGTTTATTATCCATGTCGGAAGCGACAAGTGATATCCCGCTGGTTCTAATACTTAATTCCTCTTCAAAAGTACCCGGCTCAACACAAATTGTATCTCCGGAAGCAGCTTCATCAATAGCATTTTGGATTACTTCTCCCTCCTGTACAGTTATTGTACAATCCGTGGATTGGGATAGTGCAATACCTGGAAATGATAATGTGAAAAACAGAAGCCAACTCAAGATAGATGCCACATAAGTACTTTGTGGAATCTCTTGCCCCTTAGGAATTATTTCAAACATGAAAGCGTGATAGAGTGATTGCCATTTCTATCATTAGCGTAGCCATCATGGAAAAGTTGTCATTTAATTCCGCGAGATTTGAATGAATGGTTTATATAAACAAGTTAAGGGAGCTGACGAGCATGACCCTCGGCTGACGAGTGGTACTGTCCAAAAATGTAAATTTGATCATATCACTCGTCTGTCGAGTTAAACGGGCAGGTAGCTTTACAGTGGTTGGATAGTGAGTAAGAAGCTAAGAACTCGTCAGACGACCGGCGGTTTTAATTCCTCGGTTCATTTTTCCCTGAGTCGTCAGACGAGTATGGACCTCGACTGACGAGTGGTGTTGCACAAAAATGTTGCTAGGATTATATCACTCGTCTGTCGAGTTGGATAGGGCAGAATCTTCGGTTTTCGGAAACTCGTCAGACGACCGGGGGTTTTTTACCGTCGGTTCAGTTGGATAGAGCAGAATCTTTGATTTTAAATAAGTTTTGGGCAGGGATAATTTACTTCAACTCCTTATAGAGCCAGCCGCGTGCTTTTGCCCAATCGCGGTTAACGGTACTCTCAGAAACCTCAAGCGTATCAGCGATCTCGTCAATTTTCATTTCACCAAAGAACCTCATGGTTACTACATCGCTTAACCGTTTGTTTAGTGAAGAGAGGCGATTTAATGCCTCATCAATATCAAGTAATTGCTTTGCTTTGTGATCATAGCGACTAAAAAGTTCATCAACGTAAGTCATATCCTGTTGGGCTCCCCCCCGCTTTTCAGCCTTCTTTTTCCTTGCATAATCTACCAAAATCTGCCTCATGCAGTTGGAGGCAATGGCCATGAAATCATTCCGGTTTTTAAAACTGATTTCATCCTGATCAACTATCTTGATGTAAACTTCATGAACCAATTCTGTTTTTGAGAAAGTATGATTTCGATCTTCCATCTGAATTCTCATACTCGCAATTCTTCCTAACTCTTCATACACAAGAGGATACAGTTGATCATAAACATCATTACCATTACTGATCTGATGCAGTAAACGGGTTACATCTGATTCTTCATTCATTCTTAAACTAACTGATCAAATGAATTGTGGGGTTATACTGTAGATTGATTTTCCTGCAGGAAACTACATCAATATGGTATTAATTTCCAAGTGCATAAGAGTTTTTAAACTTATGGTCCGACTTGGCGGGTGTTTTAAACTGCAGCGGGATGAATATGAAAAGAAGGAGTTCAAAGCCAACAAAACTCTCAACATTGTGTATTTGTCAGTGAAGTTTTACGCAAAGTATCACATTGCACATCCACTCTTTTTTTTAATTGAAAGATATCATTAAACTCCTGTTGCAAGGTTTAATGGGACAAATACCCTATAAAACACCTGCAATTCGTTCGAATATGGCTATGAAACAGAGATTTGCAAGTCACTTTTGAATTAAAACATGACTTTTTTCACATAAAAAATATCAGATACAATACTACCGATGGGGAATATAGACTGGAATAAAATTGAAGAAATTGTTGATACTACTCTCACCCTGCCGGCAAACGACAGAGATGCATTTATCAGGGAAAAATGTGGCTCAGATACTGAATTATATAAAGAGGTTACGGAATTTCTAAATTCTATTGATGCTTCAGAAGGATTCCTGGATGATTTTGGTGAAGTGAAAACAGACATCCTTATGAGTATGCATACGGACAATTCTTTCGATTCATCCCCTGTTGATTTGGTGGGTAAACTAATTGGCAATTATAGACTTGAAGAAGTAATTGGAAGTGGCGGAATGGGAACGGTATTCAAGGCAAACCGGGCCGATGGCAGCTATGAGCAAACGGTTGCGTTAAAAATTATTCGTAAAGAGGTTTCAACGTCCAATATGCAACAGCTCTTCAAGAAAGAACGCCAGATTCTGGCAGGTCTCAATCATGATGGTATTGCCCGGCTATATGATGGCGGAATGACCAACAGCGGCCTTCCCTATTTAGTGATGGAATTTATTGAGGGAGAGCCTATTAACCAGTATTGCGATCGCAAAAAATTATCTGTCGATGAACGTATCAGCCTGTTTAAATCGGTATGTGATGCTGTACAGCATGCACACAACAACCTGGTGATTCATCGCGATCTTAAACCAGGAAATATACTTATTACGGAAACAGGTAAAGTGAAGATACTTGATTTTGGAATTGCCACCTTACAAATCAATGAGGAAGGTGATTCTTTTCCTGATCAAAATTCCAGGTTTTTAACTCCGCGGTCTGCCGCTCCAGAACAGATTCTCGGAAATCCTGTTACAACAGAAACGGATATTTATCTATTGGGGCTGCTTTTATTTAGACTGCTTGCTGGTATACATCCATTCGATTTTACGAATAGAAATCTGGACGAAATTAAAGATCTTCTGATTGCTGAACAGACACCCTCAGTGGTGGCGAGATTCAGTCAACTCCCGGCTTCTGAACAGGCAGTAATAGCTAAAAATCGAAACCTCTCCCCCAACGGGTTGACAAGAAAATTAAAAGGAAATCTGGAAGCAATACTGTTGAAAACACTTGAGAGAGATCCAAAAAAACGATACAGTTCCGTCGGCCAGCTTCTTGATGATCTTACCCTTTATAATAGTCAGATGCCCGTTTCGGCACACAATGGAGGTTTGGCTTATCATTCATCGAAGTTTTTCAAGCGACATCTTGTTCCACTTACTACTGCGGCAATTGTGCTTCTTATTATCTCAAGCCTGGTTGTACATTATTCAAACGAAGTAAGAGAGGAACGGGATATTGCCCGGTTTGAAGCGGGTAAAGCTGAAGAAGTGACAACCTTTTTACTTGAACTGTTTGAAGCAAGCGATCCGGCGTATGCTCAGGGAGAAGAGATCACCGCTCATAATATGCTTGAAAGAGGTTTAGAAAGATCCGAAAGCATTCAAAATGAGGCGCTGGAAGCCAATATGCTTACAACCATTGGCGATGCATTTTCAAGATTGAGTGATTTCGAACGAGCCCAGCCAATACTTGCTGAGGCTATTGAAAAAAACACCCTTCATTTTGGTGAAGATGCTACAGAAACTGCAGATGCGAAATTTCTGCTGGGGATCTCTCATGCCGATAATCATATGTGGCACCTTGCGAAACCTTATTTTGAAGAGTCTTACAATATATATGAGGATAAATTAAATGGATCTCATCCTAAAATAGCCCGGTCTTTATCAAGATTGGCAATGGCTTATGCGCGAACCGGACAGCAAGATTCTGCCAGGATAGCAGCTAAGAACTCCTACCAGATGATGAAAGCTAATCATTCGAAATCTGATCCTGAATATATAAAGTCAATGAGGGAATACGCTTTTGTGATATACCGCGATGATCCCGAATTTGCCAAAGAGATTCTTCTGGATATTATTTCACATTTTCATGAATCCGGTGATTCACTCAATTATATGCTTGCAAGACCTTACAACGGGCTTGGTGCTTTATATGCATCTCAAAATAATGATTCGCTTGCCTTAGAGTCTTACAAAGAGGCACTACGAATCAGTATTCAAACAATGGGCGAAGATCATCGATTTGCACGAATGGTTCGCATGAATCAAATGAGACCACTTTTAAACTTAGGGTTATTTGCTGAAGCTGAATTTCATCTTCAAAAAAATATTGAGCTGAGTAAAAAAGCCTATGGTGAAGACCACTGGCGAACCGGTGGAGCATATGGAGCCTATGGACTTTTTAAAATCAGAAGAGAGGAATATGAAACAGCGGAGGAGCTTCTTCAAAAAAATCTGCAAAATTATAAAACATCCATCGGGCCGGACCATATTTGGACGGCATATGCAGAAGGTACTTTGGCAGCCAATAACAGATTTATGGGAAACCATTCCATCGCCGACTCTCTTTATTCACGCCACATTGAAATTTTCAAAGAGCATTACCCGGATTTCAATAATGACAACGTGAGCCAGATAAATCGATTAATCACATTATATGAACTTGCAGGTGATGAGTACGCCGATGTTATTAATGAATACCAGGCGCTGTTGGATTGATGCGATGGCGCAGCAGCGTAATGGGAGGTCAATGTCTAAAATAGAACTACTGAGCTACAATTTTTTGTGCTTCATCAAAACGGTCGGCCCGATGGAGAGCATCAATCAAATATTCTTTGAGACATTCGTTTGATCCATCAGAACGATACCGGGCCAGCCACCGGTCGGCAAGCTGATCAAGCGTTCCATTAACGCGATGCAGACGGATTAACGCCCTGTAAATAGTCTCATTTTCAGAATCGAGGCTGTATGCCCTTTCCCATGCAAGAATAGCCTGGCGTATGTTTTGATTACTTTCATGTATTTTGGCAAGTTTCAAATGGACTTCAATTTCATCGGGTGCGTTCTCAAGAATCTCTTGTAAAACGTTTATTGCCTCATCTTGTGAACCCAAATTATTTAATGCGTCTGCATAGCTGAGCATCAGCGTGCCGTTCCACGAGTGATAATCGGTCAGCTCCTCTAAAAGATTTTTAGTCTTTTCGGGGTTTGTAGAACCAAAAACTTTATCGATTAATCGAGTCAGAATATTCTGATGATAGTCAAGCCGTGCAGTATGACCGGTTAAAGGTACCTGCAGATCAGGCATTCCGCTTAAAGCATTTTGTGCGCTCTCCTGAATCTGGCGGGTGATCTCTTCGATTTTTCTGAGCTGAACTCGGATTCCTCTCTCTAACCAGGTGGATGCATCAATTCTGTTCAGATTAATCTCAGCTGCCACCAAATACGGTAACCCGCTAACATCCGGAGCTTCCGAGATTAGCAATTCTGCTGTTTCGATTGAACGGTCCTCCTGATCCGTCGCCAGAGTAATTTCAAGTCGGCGGATCATAAAATCCGGAGTTTCGCCAAACTTTGAAACTGCAGTCTGTAAAACATTCATCGCATCACTGTTATCCAGTTTCTGCTGGTGTATTCTGACTAATAGATCATACAATTCCACACTTTCTGTTTCTGGCAGAACTGTTTCAATAAACCGGATCGATTCTTCCCAATCTTCTTCCATCAAATAGGTCTGTACCACCTGAATGGCATACTCTGGTTCTGAATATTCAGAATAGAGCTCCTGATAGATCTCCCTGGCTTGTTGATAGTCTGAGTTGATCGAATAGACATAGGCCAGTTCTTCTCTTAATTCTGTCTCTCCGGGGAAGTTTTTAATCATTCGATTGTAAACTTCTGCCATGGCTGCAAAATCGAACAGCCTTCTGTTCATCGCCAGAAGTGTTTCATATACCTCTCGTTGATCCGGATTTCTGTCGAGATGTGTATCAAAATGTTCTGCTGCTTCTAAAAGTTTGTTATTCCTGATCAGTGCCTGCCCATAGGTTATGGCTGCTTTTGCATTCTCAGGCGATTGTTCATAAATATTTTTAAATCCCTGCAGGCTCTCCTCACTGTTGCCTGATAAACTCAACGCCTGGTTTAACATCAGGTCAAATTCAGGCTGATCCGGGAATAGATTGGATGCCGCCCTGGCCGCATCAGCAGCTTCCTCATACTGTTCGGCTAACAGCAGAGTATAGACGAGATTATTGTGTACAAATGATGAATCGGGAATATTCTCTATTGCATGTTGATATGCATCTGCCGACTCAGCATAGCGGCCATCATTGAATTGTTCATTTCCGGCTTCCGAAAAAAGAAAACCGATCTGTTGTCGAATTTGATCCGGAGGGATTCCTCTTTCTATGAGCACCTGCTGGTTATATGAATCATCCAGAATTGATGTAAGCCGGATTGCAGCTTCAATTTTATCAACGTTGGAGATCGCATCAGCCTGCAGATATTTTAAAACCACATTGTTTGGATAATGCTCTAATCCCTGTTCAGTAGCGATCATAGCCTGACCCGGGTCCTCAGAAAGCAGATATGCGCGAGCCAAAAGTATAAAAGCTTCATCCTTTTGATAGTCTGCTTGAACAGCTTCTTCTAAATGCTCAATTGCCTGTTTATATCTGTTTTCCTGCAACAGTTGCAGCCCTTGATTCAACGATGATGAATCCTGGGCAGAAATCGAACCGTTCAATAATAAGAGAAGCCCAAAAATGTGTAAAATGAATCTTACCATTTTAATCTACGGCTTGAGTGGGACGAATTTTTTGGCTCAGGTTACCGGAGGTGTCAACCGCCCTGACAAGATACCAGTTACCGGGTTTCCCCTCTTCATCTACCCAGTTGACCGTATCCGGCCGAACCTCTCCGATTAGCTCCATTCTTCCGGTGGGAATCTGGCCTCGATAAATATGATAAGCATTCAGGTCCGGCGAAGACACCTGTTCCCACCGGAGATGAATCTGATCATCCATATTCCTGGCCTGAAGATTCCTGACAGCACCCGGAATTGTACCGCTTCTGTTAAAGATTGGATCCGACAGAGTTGGTTCACTGCTATTCCCCGCCGAATCTACTGCTGTTACCTGGTATTGATAGGAAAATCCTTTTTCAACGGTATCATCCCGCAAAAATCGATTTCCGCGTCCCGTTTCTCCAACCAAAACAGGTTCCTCAAGCCGTTCAACATTCTCAACAGTGGTTTCAGTTTGATCGCCTGAAAGTTCAGAAATTCTGAGTACCTGGTACGTTGTAACCGTGGGTGACGGTGAGGCGCTCCAGGCGATGTTTATCAGGTTGCCATCACCCCGTCTCAGGATCAAATCTACCGGCGGTTCGGGGGGTGTCGTTAATGGAATATGTACATCGGCAAACAGCGTATCGCTTTGGAGTCCGCTGAATCCTGAAACCGCAACTCCATAACGAAACGTTACCCCTTCCGGCAATTCATCACCAATCCCTTCATCAATAAACGATTCTGACTTAATTCTTTCCCTATTGATCTGAGTAAATGCCTCATTGCTGGCTGGCTGGATTTTTTTACGAAGCAGAACATACGTATTGAAATCTGCTGTTTCACCTGGCGCCCATTCCAGGCTTACACGGTTATCTTCTAACCTGCTCACCTGGAGATTGGAAACCGGTTCAGGCGGCAAAAACTCTTCAACAATGATTGAAGATATATTACTCGGTTCACTTTCATTACCGGCATCATCAACGGCTGTTATGTAATAGCGGTAATGGTTACTTCCCAAAACGGTTGAATCCCGGTATACATTTTCGAGAACATCCAAAGGCTCTTCAGTAATAGACTGGAATTCATCTACTTCCGCAGTAGTTCTATATAAATTATAACCCACTGATTTTGGTTCTGTACTCACGTTCCAGCTTAGTTCCACAAGATCATTTTCTACTAGAATTGAACGAACGCCAGTTACTTGTTCCGGTGGTATGTTATCGGTTACCTGTAATGAAAAGGTTTCTGAAGGTTCACTTTCCTGGCCGGTTAAATCAACGGCTACCACATTGAAATTGTAGGTTCGGTTTAGCTGATCCACAGAAATAGAGTGACTAATCTCTGATTCACCCTCAACCCTGAGAATTCCGGGTTCGGTATATGCTTCACGGCTTTCACCGGTACCATCATAAATGATAAATCGCGACACTCCATCCTCAGTATAATCAAGATCTGAATAGTTCCAGATAATCTGCACATCTTTCCCCTGGTTTGTAGCCTGAACATTTTCAGGTACTGAGGGCCGCCCCGGTACAAGATTGAATTCACCCGATAAGACTTTTCCAGTCGGCTGCCGATTCGAATTTACGACTACAAAACGATATTCAACCTGTTGATTGAGCACAGGGTTTTCATCCACATATAAATTACCCAGTGCACCTGCAACTTCGGGAAAGACAGACGTTGCTATCGAATTGAGCGTCCGGCGTGTCATTAACGTCAGGTATACCTCCTGACTCATTTGCTTTCCTGTTGCTTCCTGTAAATATGGAAACTGGTCCTCTACCATGAACTCAAACTCAGACCCGCCATTTGCCGGGTAAACAGGTTCTTCTGTGATCTGCTGCCATTCTCCTCCTCTCTGGCGTCTTTCAACAATAAATCCATTTATAAATCCAAGATTTGCTGAATGGTACACATACACGGCCCCTTCCTCAGTTGCAACGGCAAAGAGTTTATCTGTCGATTCGGATTGTCTGGCTGAACTAATTTCTGTTGATATTGCTCCAGCATATAATAGCAGTATGAAAAAGACAGCTATCTTTCTAATTATTTTGGGTTTTATCATATCAAATTTCATTCTGAAAATTGAAAATATTCTATTGTGACATAATCCGGCGGCTGTGTTCTAATGACAGGCCCCGTCCTTCTTATTTTCGATTTCCCACCCTGGTTATTCACAGACCTGAAACTCACATAGATCTCCTGATCATATGGCAGGTTTAATGCACTTATATTGTGATGTGGAATTAAAAAAGAAAGGTCTGAATAGCTCGTATAAGCCGCCGTCTGCTGGTATGTAATCACACCTTCAAGGTGCTCATTCCCGATGTCCATATCAACTTCATCACCCGATGGAAATGATCGAAGATCTGTTGCTCCCATGGATGTTCCGAGCGCATACTGGATGCCCTTCAGGCCGGACTCTGCATCATATGCCGGCATTGTAAGATAGAGCAACAACTCGTACCCGTTCTCACGAACACGCATAACTGGTGCTGAAGGAGCTGATGGATCCGGGGCAACACGCTCAAAAGTAATGGTATCACTCGTTAAACCGGCATGGTTCACAGCTCTAACGTGCACATAAACACTGGTTTGATAGTCGTTCAGAAGGTCGGAGTATTCACTTCCTTCACCACCTTCAATCAATAATGGAGAATCATAGTTAAATATATTATTCCCTTCTACAGTAAATTGATCTTCAGTTACACTTGACGTGCTGCTAACCACATATTCATAATGTGAAATTCCGGACCGGGTATCTTCCGATTCGGTCCAGCTTACAGCAATAGTAGGTTTATGAGAGCTTTCTTTCATTGCATTCAAAAACGACGTTGTCATAAACGATTCAAATTCCGGCGGTGAAGTTGAAAGGGGTTCATATGCAAACATGGAAGAACTGCCCGGAAGCATCGGAATAATAGAAATTCCCTGCTCCTGGGCAATCAGTTGACTTTGACTGTAGGTTTGATCTATCTCTATATCAGTTGGCGGGTCCGGATCAAACTGAACAGGCACAGTACTGCTGTTTACATTACTTACTAATCCCGCTCCGTTCGTTGCCCGGACCGACACGAAATAATTGGAATCCAGCTCGAGGTCAATCACTCTTGAATCAGCTGAAATCGTAACAATGCCATTTTCGGAGAACTCCATTGCCCCACTCAGCAACGTCCATTCAACGATATCGGTTGCTCCCCGGCTTGAACCAATAGCATACTCAAATTTTTCTATCCCGGTCACCTGGTCTCTCGATCTGGCCGATATGCGAATCACCTGGGGTTTGCTTGTCCAAAATGCTCCCGAATGGTACATGAAATCTCTCGAGTGACGAACTTCCGTTATTTGAGGTGGCTCAATCTCTTCCGGTAAAATATTTGTACCGGGATCCACAGATTCTCCGCCCGAACCCACAGCAATACTGAACTGCCCCCTTCGTGTGGCAACTGTACCGGCCGGTCCCCTCACCCGAACACCTACACTATAATTATGGGTATTATCTTCTGCCCGGTTTGATTGTTCACTTACACCAGATGTTTTTGAAGCAAAAAGTGTGTATTCTGTTTTAGATCCAATTGAAAGATAGCTGTCCAGACCCTGGTATACTCCCTGAGATTCACCACCCTCGATCTGAATAGCAGATTCTTGTACTCCCTGTGGATGAGTAGCACTCCAGGTGATATTTGTTTCATTATAAAAATTACCGTAAGGCCTGTGTGGAGTTACATTAATTCCGGAAATATCTGGTGGCTGCAGCATTGTAGCTATCTCATCCCTACGGTTTGTGTAGTGATTGAAATTATCCCTGTTCTCATCTGATAAATTATCCTCAGTCTCCCCGAATACAGATACATAATTATCGACCATCGCGTACAATATAGATGTTGTATTGGCCTTCATATCGTAGAATTCTTCAATTGAACGGGTGAAATCTCTCAATGAAGATTTGAGGCTTTCGATCTTCTCTTCCCGATCATCCAATATCTCGTAGAGATTATCTTCAGTGGATTCAATCATTTTTAATGTTCCCCGTTCGAACATATCTCTCCAGAAACGCCGGTTGGAGTTTTTTACCTGGGAGCTCATTGCTTGCTGATACGTTTCCAGCTCATTATACTGGTTTGTACCCTGCGAAGTAGCACCCGTTTCAGGTACGGCGCTATAGTTTTTCGGGTTTATCCCGTTTTCAAGATGGTATAAAATGTTGGTTCTATTAGCTGTAATCAACCGCTCCTTTTCGTAATTCTGTCCTGACAGTTCCCCCAGCCGGTTTGATATAGTTGTTATTGCGGGTTCAAATGCATTAAAATCGGTATCCCGACGACCGAAGGCGTACGACCGTTTAATCCACTGTTCATTTGCCAGGTAGGTATAATATCGCTCTGTATAGTTGAGCGTTCTGCTGTAGAGCTCAGCAAATCCGAGAATGGATGGAGATATATCGACAATCAAATTCCCGACCCCTTCAATCGGTTCTCCAAGTTCCACTGCTCCGGGTTGATCATGCAATACAGTTGATATATCTTCGATCATGGTTTCTACCTTCCGGATCGGTTCAAGCATTGCCATCCCCATTAGTTCAAGCTGATCAGCAGCATTGTCTACCTGCTGGGCTTGCGATTCAGCAAGTGATGGATTGACCTGGAAACCGGGTGACTGTTTGCCGTAATTACCTTTACCAACTCGCTGGATATCAGAAACAGGATTGTCTTCCATCACGGATAAAAATTCATCATAAGCGGTTTCTGCTGCTTCCTCTATGTCATCCATTTCCTGCTGTATTCTATTCAGTTCCGTCAGTACCTCATCATAAACCAGTTCTGTATTTGCCTTATAAAAATTGGTGAAATTCTCTGTCCAGGTAAGCATTGAATTACTGACTTTATTAGAAGCATCTACATCTAAATCAACAAAATAATACAAGAAAACTTCTAAGCTTCCCGGCATATCCATTGAGCCTGAATATTCGTTGTCTCTGATAATCGAAGCCCAAAGGTCTCTTTGGTTTTGATTCAGGTTTAACAGATTGTACCCCGCTAATTCAGCATCCTCTGCGGATGCTATCGTAAGCTGGGGGGCAGACAAATCGTCCATATCTTCTAAAGCATCCTCCAGGTCAGTTTTCATGTCTTCAATATATTCTGAAAACAATTCCTGCTGCGATTTTGCTTCTGCAATTAAATCTGCTTCATCTCCTTTTCCTGTTCCGGCTTTTATATCAGCTTTCCCTCCCGGGCCGGGTGAAATGACAGATACATACCCACTTAATTTCCCAATTTGTCCATAGGCATACATATTAAACTGGTCATCATTCCGGTGAGCAAACGCTCCCTTTGCAGTTGCATCCTTACATAAAACAACACAAATTTCAATCGTTGCTGAAGCGTACCCCCCAAACGGTATCGTGAATTCGGGATGATCGATATACCAAATAGAAGCCTGAAGGTCAGTATTAAAAGAGATAACTTTTACATCCATCGACACCCCCAGGCCGCCTTCGAAAAGAAAACCGATATCGGAAGCAAGAAACAGCATGTTTCCGTTTAAAATATCACCATAGATATTTAAATCGGGAATTCGTCCTTCTATTCCCCATAAAAACCCTGTCGCTTCTGTTCTTCCCGCAAAGAAATCAAGTTCTCCTTTTCCATTTAAAATAGCAGGCACATCTGCATTTAAAGTTAGATTTCCTTCTAACAAAAATTCTGTTATTTCCGCGGATTCCGATGACTGGTATTGCATTTTTAAATACATACCGGCAGTAAGCTCCATTCCGGCAGGGGCTCCGGAAGCGGCTCCTCCCATTCCCATCACCACACCATAGGCGTCAAAGTAGAAGGATTGATTTGTGACTTCAACATAGGTTGAGGCATCCACAACACTCATTCCACCACTGCCGGCAATACCAAGTTGTGTATAGAACATTGCGGCAAATTTTATCTCCTCTTCTTGACCACTTCCACCACCGGGGTCTGCAAACTGTATTTTATGATCGGTTTCTGTATCGATGACTCCATGAACAAAGGATAAATCTTCATCCGACGGACGATAGAAAAATCCGCCTCCAAGACCTGTCAATTCAATAATACCCGGAACGATAGGAACACCTAAATTAGCTTCAACAGCGGCAAACAGTCCAAAACTAAGCCCGCCTCTGTTTTCAAATTTACCCGCTACAACTGCATTCACTCCCGCACTCCCGGCCAGGTTCACATTACCACTCGCAGCTACTCTGAGTAGCATTCCCTCCTCTGTTCCCGCTTCTGTGGCAACCGTACTTTCATACTGAACAGTGGCACTCATGGCAAACACCTCACTGACTTGCACATTAAACCCGTTTAAATAGAATAAACGATCCCCGTCTGTGGTTTCATAGAACAAGATCCCTTCAATGTTACCTTCTATGCCGCCGGATGCGGAGTTGGATTCCCCCCCCAGTGATAGATGTAATGCATCACCCCCGTCTTCACACTGTTCAATACCTTCAAAAGTACCAAAACAGAGCAGCTGATTAACCATAATAGTTTCTTCCGAATGATCACTACCCTCTAGTTCTGTTGGATCCTCGGTTGAAGAACTTTTAATGGTAATATTGGTCGGCTCGGACGAATGATGGAACTTACCCAATCCAAGTTTTGCAAAATTCATCAATGAGAGCTCGCCTGTCCCGGAGTAATTTCCGATATCTTCAACACCTGAGCTGTTAATTGTAAATCCTTCATAGCCGATCTTACCGGATACACCGGGCAGAGTTAACCCGGCCTGGCCGTTCAGCACAACCATAAATTCCGACTGCATACTGTTAGCCACACCATTAGCTGAAATATCGATTTCAAAAAAGCTGTGTTCGAAAGAAAAGCTTGCGTTGCCGGTGGCGTTAAATCTCAGAGGTGCATTACTTCGTGAGGGCTGATAACTGATCCCGGCCTCATTAAAAGAGTTACCCGGATTCCCGAAAGTGATCACCTCTTGATTATCAAAAAAGACGGCTCCATTTGCCATCAGTGTCGACTCACCGGGATCGGTAATATCCAGTTTCACTTCCGCATCATGTAGATGGAATTCGGCTATGGCACCCAAATCATAGGTTCCTTCAAAATCAAAGTCAGGGCCTTCGCTTTCGATATTTAACGTACCATCATCTGCTCTATTGATAAACACAGAGGCTCCTGCCGTTTGGCTGACAGGCTCTGGAAGCATTACTGTAAAGTTTGCTCCGACTGATAGTTCCATCTCTTCGTAGTTCACTGCCAGTCCTTCAAGAGTTACATACTCACCAAACAGCGTGAAATTTTCCGTGCCAATATTTGAAATTGAAAATTCACCGTCTGTTGAAACATGAAATTCTTCATAAGCCAGTGTTTCATCTAAAAATGAAAGACTACCATCGGAAGACACTAGATTAAGCGTGGTACCGTCCATTGTAATTTGAGGTGATGTAAATTCACCGGCTAAGGTTCCCTGGAGAAGGTCGAATTCCTGGTCGGGCAGTTCAGAAGCCGCCTCCCCAAGATCAAAATGTAATTCCGGTGACTCCTGAATCCCGGTAACGCCCAGTTGTAAATCATGTACCACAACTGCAAAATCATCATCCAGCAATTTTTCGAAAGAAACTGTTCCATTGAATCCTGCGATGAATTGATCATTGGAGAAATCAATGGTCAGTGCATCTTGCTCATCAGGGATAAATTCAGCAAGGCCCAAATCGATAACTTCAGAAGGCCATTTATAATTGGCATTTCCATTCCATTCCCCATCCAGGTAAGAAGCTGCAAAAAAGAGGGTGTGTCCGCTTTCGGCTGCCAAAACATTTGATGAAATTGATGAAGCAAATTTCAGAGAGTTTTTAGATCCTACCTCGATTTGAATTCCATATAGATCAGCAGAAAATTCACCCAACTGAGTTAATGGAGGGGTAAAACTATAGATTGGTGAACTCTCCATTAACTCGGTTGTCCATTCATCTGCAAAGTTTCCAACTTCAATGGTGCCGTTAAAACCTGTTCCCTGTTCAAATTCAAACAGTCCTGTAGCAGAATTCCCCTGAAAAATGGATGGAAGCCTGGCAAGAACGGATGCCTGCAGCCTTATACCGGCATTGGATTCTCCAAACTCAAGCCCGGTAATCGATAAAGGTAAATTGATTATAGGTTCCAGGTTCAGTTCTTCCGATACCTCAATTGAACCGTCTGTAATATTGTATTGATCATCCGTGGTGAAAGTAAATGTGGAAGTTAGTACGGGTGGAGTGTCATCGCCTTCACTCAACGCCGGCATCACGATTGGCAGGGGATCCGGCCCGGTACTTATCGTATAACCACCTTCCTCCAATTGGTCGATTTGCAATAAAGGTTCTCCCTCTTCATCAACCAAATCAACATAGGCGATCGACTCAACAGGAAGCCCTATCCTGTCGGGCAACAGTGCAACCAGGCCGCCGCCAAGCCGAATTCCGTTTGTATCCCAGGTAAGCAATGGATCAGCATCTTCGTCCAGTCTGAATTCGGCTCTTCCCATTGTTACTTTTGGAAGGAATTGATCAAAATTAACTGAAAATTCGTCTTCAAACTGTGCATTCAGATTTTCAAAAGTTTGCCCACCGTGAATTAGTTCTGTCGATCCTGCGCCGGTGAATGTCATGCCGTTACTTGAGAGATTTATTTCACTATCAGCCACAAATCGAAAGATATTGTCTCCCGTGATTGTTGAACCCGGAGCTACGTTACGAATTGATATTGGATTCAAGCCGACCTCAAATGCCAGTCCCGAATCGAATGTGGCACTTCCGCTTATCACCTGCAATGAAGGCAGATCGAGTTTGAGTGCATCCAGTGTAAAAGCGGATGTAAAATCATCGTTCACAACGTCTCCGCTGCCAAAAAGTGTAATGCCGGAACTGTCGATTGTTGCCTGCTGCAGGCCCAAAGTGAAAACCGGGTTGTCCTGATCCGGCCCAAGAGAGAGTTGAAACGGATCGTAGATAGATATAGAACCGTCGCGGAAATTGCCGGTAATCAGATCAAGCTCGACAAGGCCTGTCACTTCTGTTTCCCCTTCATCAGCAGCTGGTAAGGTAACCTGAAGTTCACCGTCCAAATATGCGCTTTGAACACCATCGGCATAATTGAAATGCACATCCGTCTGAAGAGCTTCCAGTTCAACAGGACCGAGCTGAATATTTCCACAGGGTGAATACCCCGTAAGAGAACCTTCAAATCCAGCACCTTCAATTATTTCGAGTGAAAGTTCAGGCATGTTATCGCAACTCTCCTGGTCGGGCTGACTGAAGTGAGGAAGGTTTTTCAGATTTGCATCAACAAAAAGGTCGACCTCCTGCTCAATTTCTCCATCCGTTTCCACTCTGCTCAATGATCCCCCGATACTGTTTATCTTTAATATTGGAGAATTCTGCAAACCCGGAACTATCGGGATTTCAGCGTCACCTAAAGGAATATGAGCTTGTATTGATCCAGTGAGATCTCCCTCACTAAACGCTATATTACTAAATGTGATTCCATCCGGAGGTAACATGTCCGAATCTGAAAATTCAGGCAGGTAAAGAGCAAAATCCAATGCGAGATCAGGATTAAATGACCAGTCCGGCGAATACCAGTTAAAGTTTAGCGGAGATTCTGTTCGCAATGCCAGCGGTTTGAATTCAAAACCAGACAAGCTGATCGAAGGCAGAGTTAACCCGGCCGGTGAGCCCGAATGCACATTTAATTCAGGAAGGGTAAACCCGTGGTTGCCTATTTCAAAGCCCGATATTGGAAAGGCAAAGCTTTCACCATTATTTAAATTAAACTGCATATCAGCATCCAACACAATGGCAAACTGAAAGCCCTCCTCCTTACTGTAACTGAACTCGGGAATTCGTTCTATCTCTTTAAAATCGAATTCAAAGAAACCTAAGTCCAGGCCCGGCAGATCTCCAAATTCACCATCAAAATATTGGATATTGAATGTGTCTTCGGTCAAAGCTAAATCAAGATCGGCGGTTGCTACCGTTTCATCTTCATCGCGGACCATAAATTGCCCAAACAGATCGAATTGAAAGGAGGGCATTTGTGCGGACAAAAGATTTCCGGTAAACGATCCGGACAAACTGTTTACCTGGTAGAGCACTCTGTCGCTGCCGGGAATCATTTCAATGTCGCTTTCAAACTGATCGGCAAAAAGTGAGGCTTCTATTTCTCCATCACCCTGAACAGAAAACACAACATCCGGCATATCGGTGATAACAGATTCGAACAGGTTCAGCTTTCCCTCAAACAAAAGACTGTTTACCTGTTCGTAACCATCCAGCTCGGTTTCGCCAAACTGAATTCTGGTCACCTGCAGTGGAATATCGTGCTCCGTAAGATCTCCCATTTGATTTCCCGGATCGACATTGGCGATGATACCTCCTGATAAAATTTCGGGATTCATCGGGTTGCCCGAAATTACCAGGTCCCTGAGCTGTACATCAGCCACGGTAGGAGGATTGGCTTCATCAAGAGCCGGTATGACCAGGCTTAACGATTCACCCGGAATCGTGGTTAGAGCAAATGCTCCATCCTCAAGTTCTTCATAATCAACCAGCAGTTCATCATTTTCGCGTAATTGAATATATGCAACCTCTTCGGTAGGCAGCGGCAGTCTGTCCGGCACCGCCAGGTCAGCAAAAAACATGATTTCCGGGTGGAAGCCGTCTCTGTCTATTGTGGCAAAAAGGTCCTTCTTCCATTTAAACTCAGCCTTTCCTCTTCTCACTCCAAACGGCTTGAACCCCATCCTGAAATCATCAGAGTAGTTTATTTCAAGTTCATCACCCAGCGTTTGTTCGCCAAGAGAAATGGATGCTTTCCCGGTT
>JAWLEH010000218.1:0-2957 GCA_041686215.1 Balneolaceae bacterium
AGGGGATAGGTCACGCCGGTAGACAGAGATTTTGTCCGGCCGTCTTCGTCTTTAAATACCACGAAGATTCGGTAGAGTTTGCCTCGCTTGTAGGGGTAAATTTTGTAGTTCATTTGTTGCTCCAATTTAGGATTTGGGAAGGAGCAAAAAGTCACTAAATCGGAGGGGCGAAAAGTGGAGGATGGCAAAAAACCATCATCTGAAAAGTACGCTCAAAGAGGGGCATTTACTAACGATTTACTAACCAAAAAAGCGAAAAATCGGTGTTTAAAGGGACGTCAGGGGATATGTTGCGCGTTTTAAGTCCAACGCGTCTACCCTCATAAAATGAATGTATACAAACGCGTTTGCCGGTTGTCATTGTATTTAAAAGTGGCTGAGGTTGTCCAAGAAGGGCGTGGCATTGCAGAGATATTTTACATACCGTCATACCACGCCCCAGCGTGGCATCTCCCGTCTACATCAACGAAAGGAGATCCTGCATCCCCACAAAGGGATCCCCTCGGGAAAGTGCGGGCTGCCTGAAAATTTTGACAAACTAATAATTGACCTTCGCGGATATATTATTTAGAATTGGTCTAAATTGAATCGGTAATCAAATCGAACAAGACAAACAGAAGGTAATGATACAAGTAAAATATTTGGTTTTATGGTTGGCAATTGCAGGCTTTGCGATTTCGTGTTCATCTGCTGATGAGGTGAACGTATACTCCGCCCGCCACTACGATACGGATCTTGAGCTATACGATCGCTTCATGGAAGAGACAGGGATTGAGGTGAACCTGATTGAAGGCGGCAGTGATGAACTGATTGAACGAATAAACAGTGAAGGGGTTAACAGCCCGGCGGATGTTCTCATAACTGTAGATGCCGGCCGTCTCTGGCGGGCTAAAGAAGCGGGTGTGCTTCAGCAGCACCGTTCGGATGAACTGAACCGTGTAGTTCCGGAGCAGCTTCGCGATCTGGATGATATGTGGGTTGGCCTTTCGAAGCGGGTTCGTGGCATCATCTACCATAAAGATCGGGTAGAGCCAGACGAACTGGAAGGATATTGGGATCTCACCGACGAGAAGTGGGAAGGACGTATATGTATTCGCTCATCCAATAACATTTACAATCAATCTTTGGTGGCCTCGCTGATAGAGACTCACGGGGTAGAAGATACGGAAGAGTGGGCAGCAGGACTTGTAGCCAATTTTGCGCGTGATCCCCAGGGTGGCGATACCGATCAAATTCGGGCTGTTGCAGCCGGTGAATGTGATATTGCAGTTGCAAATCACTACTATCTTGCGCGGCTGATGAATTCGGATGATTCGGAAGACCAGGACGTTGCCAATGCGGTGGATATTCATTTTCCCGGTGAAGAAGATGGAGGAACGCATGTAAACATCAGCGGAGCGGGAGTAGCTGCAAACTCACCAAACAGAGAACATGCGGTAGCATTTCTTGAATACCTTGCGACTGAAGAGGCACAGGAACTGTATGCAGTAGCTAATAACGAATTTCCAATTGTGGATGGTATGATGCTTCCTGAGGTGCTGCAATCATTCGGAACGTTTGAAAGCGATGCAGTGAATGTTACCTCCTATGGAGAAAATAATCCTGAAGCGATTCGCCTGATGGACCGGGCCGGCTGGCGGTAACTGATCTTTCCTTAAATTCAGGGGTTAGAATCTAAACATTTATAAAAGAAGCCTTCTTTGGAGTAAAAACCTTCGGAGAGGGCTTTTTTTATGGGTTCCTGAAAATTTGTGCGAATATCCAATCTTGTTTTAGTACATTTTGGTGGGATTTCTATTGAGAGGTCTCTGAAACGATTGTAAACCATAAATTAAACAGGAGAAGGTATGGCAAAGCGGGTATTAATTATGAGCGGAGGCGGTTCCAAAGGAGCATTTCAGGCCGGAGTCATTGAGCAGTTAAGCAAACAGGGATGGAAACCGGATGCCGTTGCAGGAATCAGCGTTGGGGCATTAAACGGTGTGATGGTGGCAACCGGCAAGGCGGGGGAACTGGTGTCAATCTGGAAAGATCTCCGCGAAGAACAGGTTCTGAAACGACGGCGCATCGACCGGAAAGCCAAAAGCTATTTATTGCATAAAATCGGGCTGGATAAGCCAACTCTTGGTTTTTTTGATAACTCTCCGCTGAAAAAGAAGGTGCGCGAATCGGTAGGCAATAAGTTCGTGATGGACTACTACTGCGGCACGGTAAACATTGAGTCGGGAGAGTACAAGGAGCATGTTGCCCGGCCGATGATGGTGCCCTGGAACTACCTTGACGCCGTAGTTGCGAGTACCGCAATTCCCGTGGTTTTTGATCCTGTGAAACTGGACGGACAATTACATGTGGACGGCGGCGTTCGTCATATCAACCCGATTGGACGGATATTACAGGACCATAGCCCGGAAGAAATTGTCTTTATTACTACCCGCACGCTTGAGGGTGAAAAAGAGCCAAAAAATGTAAAGGATATTGTGAACATTGCCACGCAGACGCTCCACATTATGCTGGATGAGATTTTTCTGAAAGACCTCAGAGAGTTTATGCGAATTAACGAACTGGTGAGGCAGGCTGAGAAGCAGGGAGCAACCCTGAAGAAAGCCAGCGGAACGCCTTACAAGGTATTTAAAGCATCACTATACCAGCCGCAGGAGCCGCTGGGTGACAGCCTTAATTTCTCTAATGAACAGGCGAACCGGAATATAACGATCGGCCTGGAAGCCAAGCCGATGGAGCTGTAGTTTTTTGGGGTAGATGGATGTAGAAACTCAGCGTGTGCTCCGGAACACCAATTAATTAACATACAGGTATTCACGATTATTCCTTGATGAACTGTATTCAACCCACTTCGGGGTTGTTGGTACGGGGCCTCAATGTTATGAGTCTGTCCAAAAAGGTTGTTTGCCTCGTACATCGCTTAAATAATTTAGGATCTATGTTCCGACTCACCCTAT
>JAWLEH010000015.1:0-49528 GCA_041686215.1 Balneolaceae bacterium
GGTGCATATTGTGTGAATTTGAATAGTTATCATACATGTTATTTTGACAATTAAGAATGATTTAATTAAAAAAAAGAAATTATTTTTTACTCTTTTATGGGAAAAAATATATATACTTGCAGAAGCGCTTTCACCCTTACCAAGTAATCAAAACACAAAACATATGGACCGAATGCTACGATTAATATGCCTTATTTTGGCAGGATTGTTTATGCAATTTATGGGAGCTCTGGAATTAAATGCCCAGGCTAACCAAGGCTCACTGGCATCGGCAGATTCTTATATAACAATAGATGCCGATTCCAAAATGAATCAAATCCCGATAAAACATCTCTTAGATGATCTTGAAGAGAAACTTGATATTACATTTCTATATCAGGATCAGGCACTGGAGGATAAATTTGTAAATATCGGTGAAACATCCCTGAATGAGATCACAAAGGATGGATTAACCGAACTATTTACTAAGCTAAACTTAAATTATACTCAAATCGATGAGCAGACCCTCGCTATCACAGAAAAGGCAGAATCGTCTGAGAATGAGGACCTGGAAGAAACAATAACAGGTGTGGTAACAGATGCTGGATTTGGCGAAACCATGCCCGGTGTTAACGTTATAGTTGAAGGGACAAATATAGGCACCACAACTGATTCTGATGGCTCATACGAACTTACAGTGCCATCACTTGAAGGGAATCTTGTGTTTACATTTGTTGGATTTCAAAGGCTCGTCGTTCCAATCGACGGGAGAAATGAAATCGATGTTGAATTGCAATTGGCTGTTGTATCCGGCGATGAACTGGTTGTTGTAGGCTACGGCGTTTCAACAAGGGAAACTCTTTCAGGTTCTGTAAGCAGTATACAGGGCCCCCGTCTTGAGCAAATTCCGGTAACTAACCTTGCAAATACACTAAGCGGTAATCTGCCTGGGATTTTAACCGTGAACCAAAGCGGTGAACCCGGTAATGATGGTGCTATCATTCGGATTCGGGGAGAAAGTACACTCAATAACAACCAGCCATTGGTAGTTATTGACGGCGTTCCAGATCGCGCAGGCGGCCTGGATCGAATTAACCCCCGTGACATTGAAAGTGTTTCAATCCTGAAAGATGCTTCCGCAGCTATTTATGGGTCCAGGGCCGCAAATGGTGTAATCCTTATCACCACAAAGCGCGGGCTTGAAGGTGCTCCTCAATTTAGTATTGATGTTAACCAGGGCTTTAATCAGCCTACCCGGATACCTGAAATGGCAGATGCGGCTACCTACATGCAAATGCTCAATGAAATCGACAACTACAGAGACCAGGGAGACCGATTCACACAGGATGAAATAGATTGCCACAGATTACAAGAAGATCCATGGCAGTGCCCTGACACGGATTGGTTTGATGAAGCTCTGAAGCCTTTGTCAAGCCAGTCGCGTCTGGATGCATCAGTATCAGGCGGCAGTGAATCTATGAGGTACTACGTATCGTTCAGTGGTTTAACGGAAGATGGGTTTTACCGAAACAGTTCAACGCGCTACAATGAGTACGGTTTCAGAAGTAACCTTGACGGTCAACTATCTGAAAACGTAAAATTATCTGTAGATGTTTTGGGACGTTTCGAAGAAAGAAATTTCCCTACAGCAAGTGCAGGGCAGACATTTAGAATGCTGATGCGCGGAAAACCAACAGAGCCTGGTTTTTGGCCAAATGGCTTACCGGCACCGGATATTGAAAATGGAGTAAATCCAGTTGTTACAGGTACAGATGCTACCGGCTATGATCGTGATGAAAGATACTATTTTCAAAGTAATGCACGGCTCGATATCGAAGTGCCGCAGGTTCAAGGACTCGCATTCACAGGTACGGCTGTGTTTGACCAGGATTTCCGAGACAGAAAACTATGGCAAACACCCTGGACACTGTATGACTTTACAGGTTTTGATGGTGGCGGAGACCCCCAGTTTAATGAAAGCCTCGTACCGAACCAGGATGCAAACCTGCAGCAATGGTCAGACAAAGGAAGAAATATACTTCTCAACCTGGTAGGTAATTACAAAGTTGATTTGGAGAACCATTCAATAGGCGTATTGCTTGGAACAGAAAGTCAGCGAATTACAAACTCAGGATTTAATGCGTTTAGACGATTCTTTGTTTCAACGCAAATAGATGAGCTTTCTTTTGGTGGCGAAGACCAGCAGAATATAAACGGTGGAAGTTCATCGTTAAATAATGCACAGAACGACAGGCCTGATCGTGCTACGCGACTTAACTTTTTCAGTCGCGTGAATTACAATTTCCAAAGCAAATATATGGTGGAGTTGATTGCGCGCTATGATGGGTCATACATCTTCCCCGAAGATAACCGATTTGCTTTCTTTCCCTCTGCTTCAATAGCATGGAGATTAACGCAGGAAGACTGGTTTACAAACGCTGTCGGGTTTTTTGATGAACTGAAACTGCGGGCTTCACTTGGTCAAACGGGAAACGACCGTATTGAACCGTTCCAGTTTTTAAATACCTTTAGAAATGGTGGAGGCTATATCTTCAACAATACTCCCGGACAGAGTATCTTCCCTGGAGAAACACCGAATAGTAACGTTAGTTGGGAAGTAGCTACCCAATTTGACGTTGGAATCGAAGCCTCCATGTTTGATAATCAACTTGCACTTGAAGTTGATTACTTCACTGAAAATCGAAGCGACATTCTTTGGTGGAGAAATGCCTCTGTACCGCAGTCAACAGGTATCAGCCTTCCACGTGAGAACATCGGTGAAGTGGAAGCATGGGGTTTTGACGGAAGTATATCATGGCGCTCACAGGTTACCAATGATTTGATGCTGGGCGTTTCACTGAACGGTGGTTATGCAACCAACAAAATTGTGAATTGGGATGAGCCCCCTGGGGCACCAGAATGGCAGCGTTCTACGGGCAGGCCAATGAACACAGGCCTTTATTACAGATCAATCGGAGTATTCCGTGATCAGGAACATGTTGATAGCATGCCAAGCTGGTCTGGAGCACGTCCCGGAGATTTGATCTTCGAAGATGTAAACGAAGATGGCGTTATTGATTCAGATGACAGAGTTAGAGTTGATCGAACCGGCCTCCCGAAATGGAATGGCGGCTTAAATTTAACTGGTCAATTCAGAAACTTTGATTTCCTTGTCTTCTTCCAGGGAGCAGCAGGTTCATCTCAGTATATTTCTACACAATCAGGTGATTTTGGAAATTACTTCAGTGATTTTGCCAGAGACCGATGGACTCCGGAAAATACAAATGCGTCTCAGCCAAGAGCTTTCCAGAGGACTGAAGAGTACTGGATGTCGAATCAAAATACTCACTTCTTCTTTAACACCGATTACATCAGGCTTAAAAATCTCGAAGTTGGGTATAACTTACCTGAAAATGTAACGGGTGCTGTAGGTATAAACAGCATGAGAGTTTATGCAAATGGGTTTAACCTCCTTACGTTTAGCGACTTCTGGATGGATCCCGAAGCAAGAAATGCGTCCGGATCTTATTATCCGCAAAAACGGGTCTTTAATCTCGGATTGTCATTAGCATTTTAATGAAAGAGTTTATGCATAATCCCAACAATTTTAATCATATTTAGATATGAAAACTATAACCAATAAAGTAGTACTGATATTCCTCGCTGGGTTCTTTGCTTTTTCAGCTTGCGATACAGAAGTTTTAAATGTAAGCCCTACAAGTCAGCTTACAGATGAATCAGTATGGAATGATGTAGCACTTATAGATCTCTATTTGGCTGACATTTACCGTAGAATGCACCACGGCCTCGATGAGGTGATGCTTGAGTCACTGACTGACAATTCACACTTCATTCACGGATATGGCGTCCCCGATATTTTGCAGGGAAATGCCAGTCCTAGTGACATTGGCGCATTCAGCAGAGGTGACCTTCGGCATTTCCGATGGGAGCACTTGTATGATGCAATTCGCCAGACCAATATTATGCTGGATAATATAGACGAGGCGGATATTTCGGAAGACATACGAAACAGCATAAAAGGTGAAGCTCATTTTCTTCGTGCTTACTTCTATCATAACCTGGTACGGGCATACGGCGGAGTCCCTATCATTACACAGGTTTACGAACTGGGTGGTGATTTTGAAATACCCCGAAATACGTTTGAAGAAAGCATAAACTTTGTAGTGGAAGAAGCAGAAAAAGCTGCAGATCTTCTCCCGGCTGTTCCGAGAGATTTGGGAAGAACATCCAAAGGAGCAGCCCTGGCACTTAAATCCAGAATTCTTACCTTTGCTGCAAGTGATCTTTTTGAAGGATCATCAAATGACTTGGTCGGTTACACATCGGGTAGCCAGCAGTCAAGGTATCAGGATGCTGCGGATGCCGCAAAAGCTGTCATCGATATGGGTGAATATGAACTATTCAACCGGCATGATGACCCTGCTTTAAACTACGAGCAGATTTTCATTGTAAATGAAGATCACGAAGAGAATATCCTCGCACGCTATTTTGTAGGTTCCCGAGACTGGGATGACCGATGGCTTCCTCACCAGTTTAACGGGCCAAACGGCTACCGTGGATGGGCAGGAAATACGCCCGTTCAAGCTTATGTAGATGCGTTCGAAATGGAGGATGGATCTGAATTTGATTGGAATGATCCGGCCCATGCAAGTGCACCTTATGAGAACCGTGATCCTCGGTTTTACGCATCGGTCCTGTATGATGGCGCTCCCTGGGTAGAGCCACCTTCTTTCAGAGAACCTTATGATAGGTTTGGAAACATTCAAACTGTTCAGGAAGTTGTTACTCCCGAAGGAACTTTTCCAGGTGTAGATACTCGAAACGGTCCTATTGAAGATTGGAATGGGGGTTATTCGAGATATTACCTGCGGAAGTTTATCGATCCTACATTGCCACCACAGCAAAGGCAGGAAACGCCCTACCCATTTTTCAGATATGCTGAAGTTATTCTGAACTACGTGGAAGCAAATATTGGATTAGATAACGAAGAAGAAGCCCGAACCTATCTGAACATGATCCGCGATAGAGCGGGTATGCCGGATGTTACAGATGGTGGCGATGCGTTAATGAATCGATATCAAAATGAACGCCGAATTGAGCTGTTTGGCGAAGAACACCGATATTTTGATGTACGGCGCTGGATGATTGCCCCTGACGTGATGGATAAGGATGCACAGGGTATCAGGATTACCGCAGAAGCAACGGATCGAAGTGACAGAAGCACATATAGTAACTATACATATGAATTAATGAGCATTCCGTCTGCCAGATCTTGGGATGACAGCCATTACTTCTCACCAATTCCATTTGAAGAGATGAACAGGAATGGCCTGTTAGAACAAAACCCCGGGTATTAACTACTGATCCCGGCTTATTTCTTTATATCCTGTTCCTCAGGAAACGTAAATCAAATAATCTGCTATCTTTGTAAAAAGGTAGCAGATTATTTTTTTCAGCTATATATATACGAAAATACAAAAAGGTCAACCTGGAAAAATGTTCGTATAATGCTCAGAACCTGAGTTCGATTTAAAAAAATGGTAAAAGCAGTTTAACGTAACAAACGCTCTTTTTTGGACTGTTTTTTGTGATATTCTACAAATTTAAGAATCCAACTCAGGCTCAGAGTAACTGAGGTATATTTATGAAACATTGAAAACTTCATTATCCACGGTGCTTATAACAGACGGTCGAAGTCTACTTACCCTTTTTTTCTGTTTATACCTGATGGCAGGGTGTCAGCCAGATAGAGAGCTGAACTGGCAAAATGAAGAGGGCTATAGTTGGACTGAGTTGAAAACAGCTTACTGGGGAGAAACTGGTTTTCAAAAGCTCTCCGAATCCAAGACAAATATTCATTTCAGTAATGATGTAAGTAAAGAGTTAAAAGATAAGAATAGGAATTACCTGAACGGCTCGGGAGTTGCCGTTGCCGATATTGATGGCGATGGACTGATTGATATCTATTTTGCGAGCTTGGACGGTCCAAATAAGCTTTATCAAAATCTTGGAAACTTTCGCTTCAGAGACATAACGAATGACGCAGGGTTGGCACATGAAGGATTCAGCTCCACTGGAGTGGTTTTTGCTGACGTAGATGGAAACGGATCCCCTGATTTACTGACCACATCGTTAACGGAAGGAAATTCTATCTATCTAAATGACGGTGAGGGTAGGTTTACTCTGAATGAAAACACCGGACTTGGTGAAAGCCTTGGATCAAAAAGCATGGCGCTGGCAGATATTACCGGAAATGGGTTACCCGATCTCTATATCGTTAATTATAATACGATTACCGCACGGGATATCTATGGACCTGAAGAACTTTCACCAGAAAATATCATTCAGGAGCTGAATGGAGAATTAATTATTCGCGAGCCATTCGACCAATATTATGTGATTGTCGAAACGAACGATGGCCCGGTTCTTAACGAAATAGGTACTTCTGATGAACTCTACATTAACATGGGTAATGGTACGTTTGAAAAAGCGGACGTTTCACAATTTTTTTATGATGAAAACGGTGTTGCTCTTGAAGAACTGCCTAAAGACTGGGGGTTGACCGCCTCGTTCCGTGACGTGACAGGTAATGGTATTCCTGATCTGTATGTTGCCAATGACTTCTGGACTCCGGATCGTTTTTGGATTAACCAGGGAGACGGAACGTTCAAGCTGCTGGGGCGGGAGGGTATTCGGAATTTCAGTTATTCATCCATGGGGGTCGACTTCTCGGATATCAACAGAAACGGACTGACCGATATCGTTGTCACAGAAATGCTGAGCCAAAAGCATGAAATGAGAATGAGGCAGTTCTCACAAACCATGACAGGCTACGAGGGGCGGGATATGTACAATCGCAATTCTGTTTATCTAAACCGGGGCGATACAACGTTTGCCCAAATTGCTTACTACACCGGGCTGGAAGCATCGGAGTGGTCATGGGCAACGTCTTTTATTGATATTGATCTTGACGGCTATGAAGACCTCATTGTAACGAATGGTTTTCCCAATGATTATCAGGATATGGATACCCAAACAGCCTTATTTGAATACGACTCGGGATTAAGTACCGGTACCGGTGATATGATGGAGTATCCGATTCTGAAAACACAGAATAAAATATTCAGGAATAACGGTGATCTTTCCTTTTCAGATATGAGCGATGACTGGGGGTTTGATTCAGAAGATATTTCACATGGAATGGCGTTTGCAGACTTGAATAACAGCGGACGTTTGGACGTTATTATCAATCACATGGACGCGAAAGCTTCAGTTTTTGAAAACAGAAGTATTGAACCCCGAATTGCAGTAAGGCTCAAAGGAAATACTCAAAATACGGGGGGAATTGGAGCGAAGATTATTCTTGAAGGCGGCCCTGAACCACAAAGTAAAGAGATTTTTGCAGGAGGAAACTACCTTTCGGGTTCACAATATCAGGCGATGTTTGCGGCTGATAAAAACAATGATGATCACACGATCACGGTAAAATGGCCCGGTGACGAGATTAGTGTGATCAGAAATGTGAAAGCAAATCGTCTGTATGAAATTGATCAATCATCCGCATCAGTTGCTGATGTTTCAGGATCGGCCATAAGTGAAGAAAATCAATCATCAATATTATTTGAAGATATTACCGATCGCCTCAACCATCAACATCACGAAAATGAATATGATGATTTCCGGTTCAGCCCGCTGCTGCCGTTAAAACTGAGTCGTTTAGGACCCGGAATGGCCTGGTTTGATCTTACAGGTGACGGACATGAGGAGTTGATTATCACATCTGGCAAGGGGAGTGAAGCCGCAATTTTTTCTAATTCCGGTACTGATTCATTTTCATCCGGGACGCTGGCTCCGGTTACCCATCAGGCTCCGGGTGATCAAACGGCCGTCATCGGGTGGATAGAGGATCATTCGGCAAAAATTGTGATTGGAAGTGCTAATTATGAACAGGGTAATCCAAGGGTTCCGTCTGCCTATGTTTATACAATCGAAAACAACGAGGTTGTCGAGACTCAGGAGATTCCGGGCATTTTATCAGCGACGGGTCCTGTTGCAGCCGCTGACTATACGGGTAACGGGCATCCGGATCTGTTTATCGGGGGAAGACATAAACCGGGGCAATATCCTGTTTCTGCAGACTCAAGGTTATTTACGAATACGGGCAGCAGGTTTGTACTGGATGAACAGAATTCTGCACTGCTTAGAGAAGCCGGCCTTGTAACCGATGCAACATTTGCAGACATTACCGGAAATGGTAAACAAAACCTGTTGCTAAGTACTGAGTGGGGCACGCTGCGGTTGTTTGAAAACAGAAGAGGCCGCTTTGTGGAGATAACCAGGCAGCAGGGCCTGTCGGGGTACAAAGGGTGGTGGACAAGCATCTCGGTAGGAGATTTTACCAATAATGGTTTACCTGACATTATAGCGATGAACATGGGACTAAACAGCTCCTATCAAATCAGGGATGGACGTCCCATTCGATTGTACTATAATGATTTTAACTGGGACGGACGACTCAATATCCTTGAGACATATTATAATGAGAGTCTGGAAGGCTATGTGCCAATGCGTAAACTACAAGATTTTGAATCTGTACCAACAATCCTTCAACAAGTATCTACTCATCAGGAGTTTGCAACATCAACAGTTGAACAAATCTTTGGCCAAAACTTTGATAGCGTGCCGTTTAAAGAAATTAACACCCTGGAGCACATGATATTTATCAATACCGGGGATGGGTTTGAAGCCAAACCTCTGCCGGCTGAAGCTCAGTTTACTACCGGTTTCTCGTCACTCGTGGCCGATTTTGATAATGACGGCAATGAAGACATTTTTATGGCACAAAACCTTTATGCGTTGCCAAAGCATATTCCAGTTCAGGATGCAGGGCGTGGACTGGTATTGATGGGTAATGGAAAAGCAACGTTTACACCATTAAAAGCATCAGAAAGCGGTATTAAAATACCCGGAGGGCAAAGGGGTGCAGCCTTGGCAGATATTAATCAAAACGGGAAAACCGACCTGGTGGTTAGCCAGAACAGCGATCGGACAAAACTCTATCAAAACAGGATAGATAAACAGGGAATTAGGGTAACGCTCGATGGTCCGCCAGGCAATCGGAGTGCCGTTGGTTCAAATATCCGCATTAAGTATAAGGATGGGTCATATGGGCCGCGAAGACTGGTTCAAACCGCATCAGGCTATTGGTCTCAAAGCAGTTTCACCCAGGTAATGGGATATCATGCTGAACCGGCTCAGATTATAATAGAATGGTTTGACGGTACCGTAAAAAATGTCCCGTTCGAGCCAGAAAACCTGAACTACGTAATTTCTTATTAAATGGGGCTGGATAACAATTCAAGAACGTTTTGAAGTAGAAACAACTGCAGACGTTATATAAAAATGGAGAATAAGTTCGTGATTGAGAAAAAATCTGTTTTAACAGGTATCATATCTTTGGCAATAGTGATTTTGGTGATAGCCGGCTACTCATTTTTTGGTGGTGGAATGTTTACTTTATTCAAAGAGACTCCTCCTGTTTTCTACTTTGAAGATTCCACATCAACGAGTGGAATTGAAACGCATTCAAGCCCTCCTGTTCATAATGAAAATCCATCATACCTGGAGATTATGGGTGGGGGTGTGGCAGCCGGAGATATTGACGGTGATGGCTACGAAGATATCTTTTTTGCTACAATGCCTTCCTTTGATCCGGAAGCATCAGATGAATACAAATCGGCTTTTTTCCGGAACATGCAAGATGGAAGCTTCGAAAATGTAACAGCAGAGGTTGGCCTTGATAACATTCGCGGGTATCCGATGGGGGCCCTGTTTTTCGACTTTAACAACAATGGCCGACAGGATCTGTATGTGGCAGCTTTCGATGGGGGGCAACTCTTTGAGAACAGGGGTGGCTATTTTGTGGATATTACTGAAACAGCAGGTCTTAGCCTCGAGGGCGTTTGTGGGGAAACACCCTGTATGGCAGCTGCACCTTCAGCAACCGATTATAATAAAGATGGACACCTGGATTTATTGGTCGTAAATAATGTAAGCTGGGATAGGAATGATGAGTTTGGATATGGCCTTCAGGCAGTGCTGCCATTTAAGTATGAATCACAGACTGTGATCTTGTTCAGAAATAACGGAGACGGAACCTTTTCAAACGTATCGGAAGAAAGTGGCGTAACTAATTCTGATAACTTTGGACATGGTAATGATGGCAAGGGATTATCGGCTGTGTGGACAGATGTAAACAATAATGGCTGGCCTGACGTGTATATTGCCAACGACACTACTCCAAGCCGTTTATATGTAAATAATCAGGATGGTACGTTCAGGGATATATCAATTGCTGCAAATCTCTCTGAATTCAAAAGCAGTATGGGAATTGATGCGGCTGACTTTAACAATAATGGTCATTTAGACCTTACCACAACTAACCTGGAAGGCGAAATGGTATCGCTGTTTCAAAATTATGGGGACTACCGTTTTAACCGGGTTACTACTGCAACCGGTTTAATACCGAGTGGCTGGGGGTCAGGGTGGGGAATTCTATTTGCTGACGTTGATTTTGACAGCCATCAGGACCTGATTATTGCCAACGGGGCCTTACTCGAAGCCATTCATAAAGAAAAAGAGAATGAAAATATCTTTTTCAGAAACAATGGATCCGGAAATTTCTCGAATGTAAGCGATAAAGTTGTACAGTTTTCCAATAACGAATTTTCCCGTGGAATGGCGCTCACTGACGTAGAAAACGATGGCAGGCCTGACCTCGTTATCTCCAATATCAACGGTTCAACACCTCAGCTATTGATCAATAAAACAGAGAATGGCAATAACAGGATCAGAATTGACCTTGAGGGAAGTATATCGAACAGAGATGCGGTGGGTGCCAGGGTCTATGTTGAACGAGACGATGGTTTGACCATGAATCAGATTGTGAAAGCTGGACATTCGTATCAGAGTACAAGCAGTAAATCTCTCTTCTTCGGAACAGGAGAAGCAGGCATCAGTGAACTTCGGGTCGTGTGGCCATCCGATCGGGTAGACATATTTTCAGATGTGCCGGTTAACCACATCTTGTATATCACAGAAGCAAGAGATGGCGATGAGGCGTCAGCTATCGACGCGCAGGATTTCAATGAGTTTTAAAACTTTAAAAAGAGTCGTTTCACCTGTTTTGGTCTATCCGGGAGGCATAAAGGATTCATTTATCGTGCATAGGTTTTCAAAATTACGTGCTGATTAAAAAAAAGTAAGGATTGTGATCGACAGCTCTAACGTGCTTCTCGTTCAACCCGTGCGAGATCGCAGTTGAGACGAATTTTAAACATTGTTCCTTTACCAGGGCTACTTTCCACTTCTATGCTGCCGCCCATGCTTTCCACCTGATTCTTGGTAATATAGAGCCCGATCCCTTTAGCATCCTCATTACCGTGAAAGGTGTTATACATACCAAACAACTTATTGTTGTGCTTTTTAAGGTCAATTCCAAGACCATTATCTTTCACTGTCAATACCGGGACATTCCCAGAATTTTCGAAGCTGATTGAAATAACCGGCTGGCGTTGAGGGTGCCTGTATTTGATTGCGTTTGAAATCAAGTTCAGCAGAATGCTTTCAAGGTAGGCGGGGTTGTACTCCACCGTTATATCCTTCGGTATGTTGAGGTCAAACTGCACATTTTGCACAGTAATATCCGTGGAAAGAATCTCCTTGATCTTTAAAACGTATTCATACACATTGACCAGGCTGACATTTTTTGACGATCCTGATTGCTTATCAATGATTTCATTCAGATCACGAATCGCTTCGTTTAGCCTGGAAGAAGCCATCCCAAGATATTCGAGAAGCTGACTCTTCTCCTGCTCAGACTCCTCCGATTCGTATAGTGAAAGAAGTGACGAGATATTTCCTGCATGATTTCGCAGATTATGTGAAACAATATGAGCAAAATTCATCAACCTGCTGTTCTGATCACCGACAATATCCATGGTTTCACGAAGTTCATTTTCGCGTCTTTTTTTATCAGTGATGTCAAACAGATACCCGTGCCAGATTACGCTGTCGTCGTCCTGTTTTTCGGGTCGGGCACGCCCCCTTATCCAGCGCGTCCCTCTTTCGGGAAGCTGAACGCGGTAATCAAGCTCCCAGGGGTTCAGCGAAAGGAAAGATTCTCGTATAGTTTGGTGAACGCTGTCCAGGTCATCCGGATGGATGCGCTCAATAGCTTTATCTGCATTCATACGCACATCTTCCGGGTTAATCTCATAAATTGAGTAGAATGCATCACTTGCAAAAGGAAAACGTGACCGCCCGTCGGGGTACTGCTGGAACTGGTAAATGGCCCCGGGAACCTGCTGAGAAAGCTTGTTTAGGGTATCGTCACTTTTTCGCAGTTTCTGCTCTGCCTGTTTACGGTCGGTAATATCTGATATGGCTACCAGAACGTTTTCAATCTCCCCGGTTTTTGTGTGAAGCGGCGTATAATAGGCCTGAGCCCACCCTTTTTTCCCGGTAGATTTAATTTCATAATAATAATCACTGGATTTAGTGGTCTGCCCGGCCAGTGCTTTTTTAAACTTGTTGGCCAGCTTCTCGTGGTTGACATGAGTAAAAAGCTCATATGGTTTTTTCCCAATCACTTCACTCTGCTTCATTCCGCTGATGGTTTCCATCATGGAATTCCAGTAGATGTACTTGAAATCCGAATTTACTACATAAATACCCTCAGATGTATTGTTGAGTATTTGGTCAAAAAAGTTGTGGGTCTCTTTCAGTTCAAGTTCAGCAGACTTACGCTCAGTAATATCCCGCATGATCCCTTCCACGGCAATAATTTGTCCGTTTTCGTCACGGACAACCTTTGCACTGACCGATGTATACATCAGTATGTTCTGTTTATTCGCCATGCGAATTTCAAAGTCAGATACTTCTCCGCTCACTTTTAGCTGTGCAATAAGTTTTTCGCGGTCTTTCTGAAAGTAGTAGAAATCAGCAACAGGGTGGCCAATCACTTCCTCACGGCTGTAACCCGAGTAGGTTTCGATTGAAGGGCTGATTTCGGTAACAATGCCCTCCCGGTTGGTTCGGTAGTAGACATCCTGGATATTTTCGAAGATAGAGCGGTACTTCTTCTCGCTTTCCTTGAGTGCCCGCTCCGTCTCAAACTGTTCGGTTACATCATTTGTGATGCCAAATGTGCCGATAATTTTATTTTTTTCGTTGTACAAAGGCAGCTTTGTGGTTGAGGCCCACTGAACTTTTGGAGGATTCCCTGGCAGAACTTCGCGCTCAAGTTTATCCTCTATGCGTTTGCCGGTTCGAATAATGTTCTGTTCATCCTTCAAGGCATCCCGGGCATGCTCCTCTTCAAAAAAGTCGAAATCGGTTTTTCCAACAGCTTCTTCAGGTTGCGATATACCAAATTTTGTGGTGCACTCCCGGCTAATTCGAATAAACCGACTCTCCCTGTCTTTAAAAAAGATACTGTAGGGAAGCTTTTCCATGATCAGGTTTAGCAGTGAGGAATCGTCGAGATGAGAAGGGCCGGGTGATTGATCTGCGGGATTAATAGTCAATTCCCCTGAAACCAGTGCCGGCTTGCCATCGGTAAAGGTAAGAGCTTCACCGAGAACCGTTACATGAATGGCATTATGACTGTCGGAAATCAACTCACCGGTAAAAAGTAAGTGATCCTGGTCACACTGTTGAAAGCTGTCTATGACCTGTTTGATAGTATCACGGCCCGGTTCTCTAAAAAGTGCAAGCCACTGTGTTACTGTCCACCTTTCAGTTGGATTATGGCCGGTATAACGCTTAATAAACAGAGGGCTGAGCTGAATGGATTTTTCGGAGATATACCACACCCACTGATAGGACTCCTGAGGCCTTTGGGAATGCAGAGAAAATTTTTTCATAATGAATATCCCTCCAAAAACAGCAATAGTTCTGTCCGAATATTGCACTGTTCTTTTACAAGAACTATTATCGGCCGATATCCTTAAAACTTGAGCCTAAGGCAAATGGGATTATTGCAGGGAATCGGGAAGGTTTCTGGTTGGCAGACTGTCCCGGCCGGGTGCTTGCAGTGTATCTGCCGGCCGGGAAGTGTTTTGAGCAGGAACCGGCCGTGAAAGCAGAGAATCCGAAGCAGATAAATCAAATTCAGGTTCTGCAAGGGTATCTTCCGGAACGTCTTCCGGGATATACCGTATGCCGCTCAGGTGGGTCATTTGCTGTAAAATCCACTGGCTTCGTTCCTGGGTAAAGGGCGAGGGTGGTTCCACACGCATACGTTTGGGGCTGGGTAAAACAGCGGCCAGGCGCGCACTCATATCCGGTTCAAGTTCGCCGGGGGAAAGGTTGAACAGAACATCAGAGGCTTTTCCTATGCCAAAAATTCCGGGCGCAAATTCTGCGATATTCAGGTAAATTTCCATGATCCGATCTTTGGGAAGTAAAAGTTCCATAAAGAGCGTGATCACCGCTTCAATTCCTTTTCGCAGGAAAGATTCTCCCGGCCAGAGAAACAAATTTTTTGCCACTTGCTGGGTAATACTGCTGGCACCCCGGCTTCGTATACCCTCCTGCCGGTCTTCCCAAGATTCCCGGATAGATTCAATATCAAAGCCCCAATGATCCCAAAACAGTTGATCTTCCGCAGCCACAACCGCCCACGACATGTGATTGGGTATAGATTCATAAGCTACCCAGTTTTCTTGCAAATTATATTTCTCAATGCCAAGCTCCTCCCAGTTTTGTTGCTGCATAAAACTGGTGGTAGGCGGGTTTACCCACCGAAGAGTGAGAACTGTAAAGACGGAAGCAAAAACGAGAAAGAGTAGTGCAGAAAGAATGGCAACGCCATAAAATTTTGGGCGTTTGTAGAAGGACGCTTTTTTTGATTTAACATCAGTTTCTGGTTCCATGCACTCAATATAACTTCATAGAACGACATCTGTTTCGATAAATATAAATTGAAACTTCTGTAACAGGTCTATGAAATATCCATCTTTCGGCTGGTTTTGAGCCTGCAGCGCAAAGATCTCTGTATAGATGATTCAACTATAAAAAACCCGGCTTTAAACCGGGTTTTTTTCTTCTCTGTTGAGAGTCTGAGTTGAAAGATCAATCGCGCTCTGGAATCGGGGCGTCCCAATGTGGTTTTTCTGCACTATTATCGCCCGTCATCAGGTAGGTATCAAACCATTGAAGCATCCGCTGGTTGTAGTCGTATTTTGAGGATGCCCGGGTGTTGCCGTGCCCTTCACCGGGATAATACACAAGGCGAACGGGTACTTCCGGCTTGCGAACTTTCAAATGCCGGTAAAGCTCCAGGGATTGTGCCGGGTGCACGCGTGTATCTTCGGCACCATGCATAATCAGAAGCGGCGTTTCGGCGCGATCCACCCAGTAGATGGGGCTGCGTTTGAGGTAATCCATCCATTTGTCGTCCGATTCCCAAAATCTTTCCCGTGAATGTACCAGGTAGAGTTCCTCGGGTATATCGCTGGTTCCCCATTTGCTAAGGTTGTTGCTGATCCCCACAAACATCACGGATGCGGCAAATCGGTCGGAATAGTAGGTGCTCATCCATCCGGAGGCATACCCGCCGTAGGATCCGCCTGTTACGCCAATACGGTCGCCGTCGGCAATTCCTTCATCTATCAGGTAGTCTACTCCGTCCACGATGTCATCAAACTCAGCGCCGGCAAGGTCGCCCTGGCTGCTGTAAGCAAACTCAATGCCGCGCCCGGTACTTCCGCGATAATTTGGATAGAAAACACCATATCCTTTAGCGGCGGCCATTTGACCGGGCATGGAGTAGGCGGTGAGCCAGCCATTGCTGTAGTGGGCTTCAGGCCCACCGTGAACCACAGTAATAATGGGAATACGCTCTCCTTCGGTGTAATCAAGCGGGTATACCAGGATACCGTCAATTTCAAACTCACCGTCGCGAGTGGTGTAGGTTACCACTTGCTGATTTCCAAGTTCCACCTCCTCGAGCCATTCGTTATGGTTTGTCATACGCTCGGGCTGTGCGTTCCGTCTGCTTTCGAGAACAAAAAGTTCGCCAGGATGCACAGGGCTGCTTGCTACAAATGAGATTTTGCCGCTGGCTGATCGATCAAAAGAACCTACGGCGTGTTCATCTGATCGAAAAAGGGTTTGTTTGTTCGAACCGTTTGGACGGATCGTGCCAATTGCTGAGGATGTACTTTCACTTGCCAGGAAGTGAATTTCATTATTGTTGCTCCATTTAATTTGCTCGTATTTGCCCTCAAAATTTTCATCAATGAGTTCAGGAGTGCCACCGTCAACTGAGACAATCAAAATTCGTCCGTCAATCGGATCGTTGATATCTGCTCCGGCGCGCAGGGCAAGCCTTCGGCCATTTGGGCTCCACTCAACCTGTCCAAGTTTCCCTTCGTTGTTGATTTCGGCCGTTACTTCACGGGATTGGTAGTCAACCACGTAAACACTCTGTGCCATAAATGAGTCATCTACCGATGGAGAGGGCGCTGCCGATACAGCAAGTTGTGATCCGTCCGGGCTCCATTTCATCATATAAACCGTTCCATCCACCTGTATTTTGTGCGGTTCATGGTCCATGTGATCATGTTCTACGTTGGTAATGTAGGCGGGCCGCTGGGGACGATTTTCTTCATACACTTCCGCTGTATACGGCAGCTCCGATTCAGATTCCTCAGCCTTCTCGAACGATGAGAAAACGATATGATTCCCATCGCGGTGCCAGTCGTAATCAGAGATGTTTCGGTCAAACTCAAATATCTTCACAGCTTCGCCCCCGTCCAGCGGAAGTTCATAGAGGGCGCGGACATCATCACCCTCGCGGCTGGTTAAAAATGTGATACTGTTATGCTCCGGGCGGAACTGAATACTGCCAACACCACCTGATGAATAATAAGGCTTTGTTTCACCGGTTTCCGTATTTAATACATGAAGCTCGGTTTGGTTGCCTGAATTATCGTTATACGGGTCTTGAGGTACGCTAACGGTATAGGCTGCGTGACGACCGTCATCGGAGATTATGGAACTGGTAACCTGCTCCGTTTTTGCCACATGATCGGGGGAAATCCCCTGTGCGGCCAGCACGTAAAATCCAGCATTGATAAAAAGAATGAAAAGGGCACCGGCTGCTGAGCGGCGCAATACGTTTAACAGAATACTCGAAATGTAGCGATTCATATGTTTCCTGATTGGTTGATTCATATTGATGGTAGTTGTCGGAATATAATTAAAAAGTTACCGAGAGAAAGAGCAGTATTTGCTGTTAACCTGAGTTCGATTCTTAATCAATGACATCAAAAGCCCCCCTTTTTTAGGGGCTGTGAGAAAAATTGAAATCCAAAGAAAACGTACCTAAATAAATTAAGGTTTCTGAGATTTCCAGTGCTACCAGTTTTTCTGACTCACCCCCGTCCCCTCTCTATCGCGCCCTGGCGGGACTTGACAGAGAGGGGAGCTTCGAAATGAATCATAGCGCCTTAAAAGTTTAACTAAGTCGAATTTTGTTATCATTTTTCTCACAGCCTCTTTAGGGAAAACTTCGTACCGAATAAATGAAATTGATTAAGAATCGAACTCAGGTTGTTAGTTTTCTTGCAAAGGTTCAAACGTAATCAACCCGCAGGATCGTGCCCAGTTCTCCCATCGATTCGTTATTTTTGATAAAATTTAAACACAAGTAACCGATACGTTTATGAAAAACAGCCTGTCCCTTTTTGTACTGCTTTTATTGTTTGCCTCCTGCCAGGCCACGGAGCAGATCACCGAGACCTCAAATAATACACTTTATTCAACGCTTTGGATTCAGACGTCTGCCGAGTACGAAGCGCTCAGCTACCAGGCGTATAATACTTCATCTGCACTAATAGAGACAGCGCTGGACGATTCAATGTGGACCGCATCGCTCGAACAGGGAAACTCCTACACCGATTTACCGCCTGCTATTATCCTGGATCTCGACGAAACCGCAATGGACAATTCATTTTATGAAGCACGAGGAATTATCGATCAAACCGGCTTTGATCCGGAAACCTGGAACGCCTGGGTAACCGAAGAGGAAGCAGAGGCGATAAAGGGAGCTGTGGAACTTACCACCGGGGCCGCTGATCTTGGAATTGAAGTGTTTTATGTCACCAATCGCGATGCAGCTGTACAGGAATCTACAGAGGCAAATCTGCGGGAGCTTGGGTTTCCGGTGGCCGAGGGCTCCGTAATGAGCAATGGCGGCCGGCCTGAGTGGACATCAGCTAAAACAGAACGAAGGAAACTGGTTGCCGGAGATTACCGCATTTTGATGCTGTTTGGGGATGATTTGAATGATTTTCTGCCAGCGCGGGAAATTTCTATCGAGGAGAGAAAGCAGCTCGTTGAAGAACATCGCAATAAATGGGGGGTAAAATGGTTTGTTTTACCGAACCCCAATTATGGAAGCTGGGAGCGTGCACTTTATTATGGTGATGAAGAGTCGGAAGAAGAACAACAGCAAACGCGCCTGGATCAGCTTGAGACAAAAAGAGATTAGCGAACTACGCTTAACATTAGCGTAATTCGCTTTTAACAGAACTTGGTTATTTTTTAAACAATTACACTTTAAATCTCACTAAATACAGGTACTATGTCAAATAACTCTTTTAGCCGCCGTGAGTTTCTCAAAACCGGAGCACTGTCAACCTTTGCACTTGGCGGGGGGTTACTGGGCAGTAAGTCTGAAAATAAATCGTTTAAGAGTAATCCGGGAGATGCTAAAAATGTAATTTTCCTGGTAGTGGATGGCATGAGCGCAGGGACCATGGCACTCGCCGATTTGGTGAAACAGGATCAGTATGGCGAAAAGACAAACTGGATGAAGCTCTACGAGTCAGACCGGGAGAACCACCGCGGGTTGATGGATATGGCATCGCTCAACTCAACCGTCACAGGGTCAGCAGCTGCATCATCCGCCTGGGGATGCGGCCAGAGGATCAACAACGGTGCGGTTAACTGGGGGCCCAATGATGAACAGATGAAAACCATTTGCGAAATCTTCCGGGATGCGGGAAAAGGCACCGGCCTCGTGTCTTCTGCCCGGATAACTCATGCAACACCTGCGGGTTTTGGAATTAACATGCCGTCGCGGGGAATGGAAGACGAAATAGCCGTACAGTATTCCGAAAGGGGATACGATGTGTTGATGGGGGGCGGAAACCGGCACTTCCATGCCGAACACCGGGAGGATGGCGAAGATCTTTACTCCCTGTTTCAGGAAAATGGATACACGGTGGCCCGCAATAAACCGGAGCTGAATCGGGCAACCCGGAACAGTAAGCTCCTGGGTATTTTTTCAGATTCACACCTGCCCTATATGGTTGACCATAACACGCTTAGCGAGCTTCAGGAGGATGTTCCAACACTTGCGGAAATGACCTCCGCTGCACTTGACAGGCTGGTTCAGAATGAGGATGGATTTATCCTGCAGGTTGAAGGCGGCCGGGTAGATCACGCCGCTCACGGAAACTGCCCAAGCGGTTTGATTTACGACCAGATTGCATTTGATGACGCCATCAAAGAAGTGATGGATTTTACAGACGGTCGGGATGACACACTGGTAATTTTGACGACTGATCACGGAAACGCTAATCCCGGCCTGAGTGGTCTTGGAAGCGGCTATGGTGATTCACCGGCGATGATGGCCACACTGTACGACTATCGGCACAGTTTCGAGTGGATGTATGACGAATTTAGAAATCAAGACGCTGATCGCTCAGGAAATGCGCCTACTGTTAAACGGGTTAAAGATGTTGTTGAATACGCTACTCAAACCCAAATTCAGAATGACGAAGCGTTGATGATCAAGAGAGCTCTGCAAGGTGAATTCAGGGCGCCGTTCAGAAATCGGCAGGGTGCAGGCGCGGTTATGGCGGGTGTGTTGGCCAATTATAACGGTATCTACTTTATCGGCACCAATCACACCGCCGACTACGTAGAACTTGCCGCCTGGGGACCGGGAAGTGACCGTATCCCTGCCTTTGTTCGTAATACAGCCCTGTTTGACCTGATGGTGGATATGGCAGACGTTAGATCTTACGCTGTAGGGTGAGATCTGTTTTTATAATTGGGAATATTTTGACTCAATAATCCGGTTCTCATTTGACCGGGTAAAGCAGGGTTGAATCTGTATATGTGTATGTGGGAATAGCAGTGCACGACAGGTTCAGCCGCCAAAGCCGAAATGGGACGGTAAGAGAATCATAGTGTACCCCGGCGAACTTACTGGTTCAACAATACGGGGTAACAACGGCCGCAACTATTTTGAAGGGAATATTTACAATAACCTCTGCAGTTGCCGTTTAAGGTTCTCGAATGACCTGTAAAAAATGAAAGAAAACAAGGTGCCGGTCTGTCATCTGCTTACAAGATCTGATATCTTTGGAGTAGAATTATGCGTTTACCAGTTGGATTTAAAAATTTCAAGACAGTCTCAGGCACATTTAAATACAATGAAAACCGGTAAACGCGTTAGAATTATGATATCTTCAACATCCGCACCATTATAGCCAACACGGCACTCACTTAAATATCGAGCATTTGTCTAAGGAACCCGGCATCTTCAAAAAACTCTATCCACTGGCTCAGGAACTGCAAAAAATGGCGCCCTGGGAATTTATGTATGAGCGGGAACTCTTTGGTATTCAGTTGCCGGACTCAGATGAGCCCTGGTTTGCCAGTGTCATGGGTTCTACCGGGGAGTTTTGTGCCGTATCGTTTTACGAGGGAGTGGAGGCTGCCCACCAATTTTTGCGTATTCAGGAAGATCCCTACGAATCCGATCCGATGGAAGTTCTACTGATTCCACACCTTATGGTTTCGTTCGAAGATATCCAATACATGGAACCTGAAGACAAAGACAGGCTAAGGTCGCTGGGATATAAACTGCGAAATAAAACGAAATGGCCGGTTTTGAAAGAGGTGGTTCCGGGATGTATTCATGTCACCCCGGAAACAGATAAATTGGAGCAGCTTCAACAGCTGATGGAACAGGTTATGAATGTAGCAAGCCGCGTTGGGAGACAGGAATTTGCATGGATTGAGCATACTTCCGGGGGAATGAGTGGCCTCGTTCGGGTGCCTGATGGGCGTACGAAAAGCGGATGGAGGGATGATTACAAAAATTTTGATCTAAAACCGGTTGATGTGCTTACTCCTGTCAGTAAGTCAAAAGTAAAATCACTGAACCGGCTACCAAAGAATAATTTGGTGCTTCAGGCGGGAATGGTGTTGATACCTTCCCCGATTGGAGATAAACATCCGCCATACTTCCCGTTTTTGCTGTTACTGGTTGAAAAAGAAAACGGGTATATATTAAGTCCCGAACTGATGACACCACATCCCAGTGTGAAAGATATGTTTGCAAGAAGCGGAGAAAAAATGGTTGAATTTCTGACAGAGCAAAAAATTCATCCTGTCAGTATAGAGTATTGCTCAGTGCGGCTTCAGCCGGTTCTTGAGGCAGCTTTTAAGAATACATCCGTTGAGTTGCGCAAGGTTGAGTGGATGCCTGCTTTTGATGATGCCGCGGAAAGCATGATCAACCATTTTATGGGTGGTGAATAAACATCGGTTAGCGAACCTCTGATACAGCACTTCTCAAAAAGCCATTTAAATCCTGTACGCCCATATACCCGCGACGGCTGTTGATTACGTTTCCCTCATGGTCCATCACAACCGTAAAAGGAAACGCAGTGAGCCCCAGGTTGTTTGCAAACGATTGCTGTGTCATTTCTTCACCGCGAAAAGTGATGGGTTCTTCAGAGTTCCCGTTGATTTTTACCGGGTAAAAGTCACGGTCAATTACTGCACGAGTGGATTGTGAAGGGTATACCTCGCGGTTCATTGCGCGACAAAACTGGCACCCTACTTCATAAATATCAAGCAGTATAAGCCGGCCGTCCTGTTCAGCTTTTTCCATCGCCTCCTCAATCGGCACCCATTCCGGTGCGTTTTCAACTTCTTTTGGGGTCACTTCGTTAAATGCATTGTAAAGAAATATGCCAAGGAAAGCGGCAACGAGCGCTGTAATAATTAACGGGCGTTTCATAAAGGCGACCAGAGAGATTCGTTAAGATGTAAATGTAGTATTATGATATAAGCTGAGTTCAAAACAAATAAATCTACATTTTTTAAGCTTGTGCTACTAATTTTCAGAATGTATGACTTTTCGGAGTGGGCTCATTCTTACCTATTGATTTCAGGAATTCCCCTTAAAAAATAGGGCTAAAGGTGATGATTAACAGATTTTTGAAAAAAATCTATAGGCATCTTCGAAATCTTTCCCCAAACTGGCGGAAGACTTGATACTGAAATAAAACAACAGGCTATGAGTTAAACCCGCATCCATAACGTTTTAAAATAGCAAATTATTGGCCCCAAATGCGATCCCAAAATAATTTCAGGTTACGACTTCTTACATCAAATGAGGGCAGTGATTGCTCAAAAGAGTATGCATTGTTCTCTTCATCAATTAAAAGTCTGTTCGACCATACGTAGCCGGCATCCTGCTGCAGGTATAGGTCTTCTCTGCCAAACCGAAGATCATAAAAATAAAGATCACCCGAATCGTCGGTTTCCACGGTATAATACCCTCTTGAAAACCAGAGCAGCGCCTCCATTCCGCGGTCATCCCAGTAGGGATCAATCAGGGACGAGTTTCTGGGGATTTTTTGAAATTCCAGATCCAGTGAATCATCAAATATGGAGTATACTGCATGGTAAACGGTATCCTGACGGATGATATACCCCGACCATAAAAATGTTGTAGGACCATTGGGGATAGTTCTCATTTGATCGATATAGCCGTGTTGCTGCTCGAATGATTCGGTGTATACCGCATGAACGTGAGATTTAATAGCATGAGCCCAGAGAAGATAAACAGCTGAAATGATAAGTCCGGCACGATTGAGAGAATCCCCTAATGACCCTCGCCGGCGCAAAATCTGAGCTGATAAAACCCCAAGAAGAATGGGTACTGTAAAAAGCGGATCGATAATAAAAAGCGCATCCGTTGCAAATGGGCGGTTTGTGAATGGCTGAAAGATTTGAGTACCATAGTTTGTTGGCAGATCTATTAAAATATGTGTCAGGAAAATCCAAAACACAAAAAACGTCCAGTTCTTTAAAGTTGCACCGTCACTTTTATGCAGCTTCTTCAGGCCCAGGCCAATAACAGGTGCTGCAGCAATTGCGAAAAAGAAGGAGTGGGTTATTCCACGGTGAAAATAGAGCTCACTCACCTGATCAAGAAGTGGATTCGCAAGTATATCAAGATCAGGGAGTGTACCCAGTACACCTCCCCATACCGCTGCTTTGTAGCCTGTTTTTTTTCCAAGTATAGCCTCGCCAACAGCCGCGCCGAGGGTAACCTGAGTAATCGAATCCATAGAATTAATATTTATTTACAAAAGCAGCAGAACCGTTTGTTGTGTGAAATCGTTGAGAGCAAGCCAGTACTTTTCAAATATTGATGTTGTTTTAAAAGCTTTAACACCCTTGCTGGCTGCCGGGAAAACAAAACCGTGTATCTTGGACGACAACATAGTTTACAATCACTTTATATGAAACAAACAATACATTTTTTGTTGATCCTTACTCTGCTCATATTTTACAGTTGTTCTTCGGAGGAGACCGCAGAAAACGGAGAGAATAATGATGAGGTTATCCCATCCGTAGAGGCAGTAGAAGCACAATTTGGTTCACTGCCGCTGCAAGAGCGTCTCAGCGGTATCGTACGAGCCCAGAAGCAGGTAGATATCTATGCAAGGATCTCTGCCCCCATTGTTGAAGTATACAAACAGGATGGTGAAGATGTTGAGGAAGGGGAGCCGCTGGTTCAATTGAGTGACCGCGAATACAGAGAGCGCGTCCGCCAGGCCGAAGCAAATTTGAGAATTAACCAGGCACGCCTGAAACAGGCAGAGGCGGCTTTGGATCAGGCAAAGTCTCAACTACGCCGGCAGCAGACTTTAGCCGAAAGAGAGCTGAGCAGCGAACTTGAGATGGAAACCCTCCAGGCAGAATTGCAGTCTGCCGAGGCAAATTATGAACTGGCCCTTGCACAGGTAGAGGAGACGGAATCAACCCTGGATGAGCAAAAGGAGCTTCTCGGTCAAACGGTGATACGTTCACCGATCACGGGAACAGTTGGCCAAAAGAACGCAGAAATGGGCATGCAGGTGGGTACGAGTGACCGCTTGTTTACTGTAGGGGATTTGAATGATGCCAGGGTCACGATTAACCTGACGGAACGTATGCTGAACTACATTGAGGAAGGTCAGAGAGCAATCATCCGATCTGAGAATATGGAAGACCGGATGTTAGAGAGCACCGTTTCCAGGATTTCCCCTTTTCTTGGTGTGGGCAGTTTCAGTACCGAAGCAGAAATTGATATAGAGAATACCCGCGGCCTTTTAATTCCGGGTATGTTTGTTACCGTAGATATAATGTATGGCGAGACTGACCAGGCAACAATTGTACCTTTAAGCGCTATTTACCGACATCCGCGGACGGGCGAGACCGGAGTGTTTGTTGCCCCGGAGTTTGGTGCTGAAGCAGAACCTGTTGAGCAGGTAGACAATGCAAATCCTCCCCCTCTCAGTGAGCCTAATGCGGTAGAATTTGTGAGTATTGATGTGATTGCCAAAGGTCGTGAAACAGCGGGTGTTGTTGGAGTGAATAGCGGAGATTGGGTGGTTACCGTGGGACATAACCTTTTGATAAACAATGATTCAGGAATTGCAAGGATTCGGGCCACATCCTGGAACAGGATTATTGATATGCAAAACCTGAAACCACGAGACCTTCTGCGTGAAATCATGAATGAACGCGGAGTAGCAGAACAATCCTCCGGTAACACTACAGATCAATCATAGGAGATTTGCATGGCACTTACAGGCACATCCGTTAAACGCCCCATTGCTACGGCAATGCTATACCTGATTGTAATTGTTTTAGGGATCACCGGCTTTCGGTACTTGCCGGTAGATCTGCTGCCACCGATTGAATACCCGCGACTTTTTGTATCCGTGGATTACCCGAATGTGGGGCCGGAAGAGATCGAAACCATTATCACAGATCAGCTCGAAAATGCTCTTGCCGGGGTTTCAAATGTGGATAGAGTTACCTCTGAATCCAGGGAGGGGGAGAGCCGGGTATTCCTGAATTTTTCACGGAATACGAATTTGGATGAGGCGGCAAATGATGTGAGGGCCGCGCTGGACCGGGTGAGGCGCAGTTTACCCGAAGAAGCAGATCCGCCCAGGGTGCGGAAGTTCGACCCCAACGATTCACCGATAGTGATTCTGGGTGCACAATCAACCCGTCAGCTGGATGATCTGACGCGCATCCTGGAAGATGACATATCAAAAAGACTGGAGCAGGTGCCCGGCGTGGGGTCTATCGACGTATGGGGAGGTATCCGGCGGCAGATTCGTGTGAGTTTGAAGCGTGATCGCCTGAATGCAAGCGGTCTCACAGCGCAGGATGTCCAGTCTGCACTGGTTGCAGAAAACAGTACTCTTCCGGGAGGAAATGTTCGGGATGGGTTCAGTGAGCTTTATGTGAGAACACTGGGTGAATTTACAGAAGTGAACCAGATTGCGGAAACCATCATCACCTCTGTTGATGGCAAACCCATACGGGTGAAAGATGTAGCCACCGTTGAAGATGATTATGAAGATGTGGGCCGCGTGGTGAGTATCAATGATGAGCCGATGATCCGGATGGGGCTGCGGAAACAGACGGGAGCCAACACGGTTGAAGTTTCAAGGGGAATACAGCGCGAAGTAGAACGAATTAATGCTGAGAGGGATGACATCAACCTGATGGTTGTGGTTGACCAAAGTGATTTCATTCAAAACTCGATTGATAACGTACAACAGTCAGCAATTTGGGGAGCAATTCTCGCAATCTTTATCCTGTACCTGTTTCTCCGGAACGGCTCTACCACATTCATTATATCGCTGGCTATTCCCGTATCGATTATCGCAACTTTTGGGCTCCTCTATTTTTCAGGACTTACGTTAAATCAGATGAGTTTTGGGGGACTGGCCCTCGGGGTAGGCCTTATTGTGGATAATGCCATCGTGGTGCTCGAAAATATTGTACGGCTCCGGAATAACGGGAAATCCCTGAAGGAGAGCGCTCTTGTGGGAACCAGCGAGGTGTCGGGGGCGATTATTGCATCAACACTCACCACCTCGGTTATTTTTCTGCCCGTAGTTTTCATGCAGACCATCACCGGCACCTTGTTTCAGGAGCTTGCACTCGTTGTTGTTTTTGCATTGGTCTGCTCACTCTTTGTGGCACTGACGCTTGTACCGATGCTGGCAAGTAAGTTTATGACGATCAAAACCAACGAGGAGATGACCGAGAAAGATAAAGGCCGTTTTCAGCGGTTGTTTGAACGGGTTGAAGATCGTTATAGCAATCTTCTTAAAATTGCTATCAAAAGAAAATATGTGGTATTTGGCGTAACGGTAGTGTTGCTTGGTGGTGCGGCATACGGTGCCGGTCAAATCTCTGCAGAACTGGCACCCCAGACCGAAGCCGACGAAATCAGTATCAATTTTTACCTGGCTGATGGAATGAACATTGCCGTGGCAAACCAATATCTCGAGGAGCTAAAGAGTAAAGTGAAAGCCATTGCCCCGATGGACCAGGTGAAATATATGACCTCTGAAGTGCGAAATGGTCGTGCTGAAGTAGAATTGACGATGGTTGATCAGAGTGAGCGCACGGCAAGTATTTATGATATCGCTGACGAATTGAGTGAAAAAATTGAAGGTACGATTCCGGGAGGATCCTTCCGTGTGAGGGCGCAGACAGGATTATGGATTTTACGAAGAATTTTTGGTTCAGGTGGGAATGAAGCCGTACAGCTCGAATTACGCGGGTATGATTTGCAGCAGGCAGATGCTATATCGGATGATATCATAAACCGGATAGAGCGCCTGCCAATGATCCGCGGTACGCGCTCAGACCGCCAGGAAGGCAGGCCTGAACAAAACATTGTGTTCGACCGCGAAAAAATATCTGAACTCGGGCTAACCGGTCGGGATATTTCACAGGCAATACAGGCCAATGTTGGTGGTGCCCGGGCAGGAGTTTTCCGGGAGGGCGGGGATGAATTTGACATTAGCGTGCGATTGCAGGAAAGTGACCGCATGAGCACGCTTGACCTTGAAAACATACCCGTGCGAACCGCATCGGGCAATGTGGTGCCGGTTTCCACGGTGATAGATCAGCAGGCTTCACGTGGCCCGGAGAGTATCAACCGGATTAACGGTCAGAGGGTTACCTACATCTCGGCGAACCTGGAGAGTGGTTATACACTCAGTGAAGCTGTGAATGCGATCCAGGCAGATTTATCCACGTTTTCGCTGCCTGCCGGCTTTTCCATTGTCTATGGCGGGGAATACGAGGAGCAGCAAAAAGCACAGACAGATTACATCATCTCAATCATTATGGCTTTTGTTCTGATATACATGGTGATGGCGGCCCAGTTCGAGCGGTTTCTCGATCCGCTGATTGTAATGTTTTCGGTTCCGGTTTCAATTGTTGGCGTGATTCCCATCATGCTATTGACCAACACTACGTTCAACATGCAAAGTATTATGGGAGTGATCATGCTGATTGGAATCGTGGTAAATAACGCAATTGTCCTGGTCGATTATATCAACCTGATGCGACGCGACAAAAACCTGGGTGTGTTTGAGGCTGTTGTTGAATCAGGCAGACTGAGGCTGCGGCCAATCCTGATGACAACACTCACAACTGTTTTAGGACTGTTGCCTCTCTCATTTGGGTGGGGAGCCGGCGGAGAAATCCAGGCTGCGCTTGCCCGGGTGGTAATTGGCGGTCTTACCGCATCAACTCTAATCACCCTGGTTCTGATTCCTGTTGTCTATGTCACAGCCGATAACATTAAAGTGTTTATACTCGAGAAAAAAGCAGAATATCTGGGTTCGGCAGATCCAGTGCCGGATCCGGTAAAGGCTGGCTAAGAACCTATTCGCAATCAATGGAAGCCGCGTGCTATGCAGGTCCTCGGCTTCTTTGTATTCGTGATTTTACAGAGAATGAAATGACCTCAAAAATTCGTTTTGAACAATGCACAATTTATATCAAAACGAAAACGCAACAGTGTGATTTATCAACCGATTATATACTTCATAGGGTTGATGTTTATAGCAGGGATTGTTCCTCTTAAAACATCGGCACAGACCGCAGATAGTGCAAATCTGCTGCAAGAAGAGAGCACGCTCACCATTAAAGGAAGTTCCACGCTGCACGACTGGGATGTTGAGGCGTCCGAGTATTCGGTAATCTGGCAAATTCCGGAAAACTGGTTTGCCACGGCTGGTAACTGGCGTGATGAGGATATTGAGCAGCTGGAGGTATCAGTTAGCGTAAATAGCCTGGACGGCGGCAGAAACAAAATGAACAGAGATTTACGTGAAGCGCTGAATGCTGAAAAGTACGAGGAGATCAGGTTTTCATGGCGAACATTTGCGTTCCGTGAAATACGTGATTCGACAGCAACGGCGGACATATCCGGGGTGGTTGAAATTTCCGGAAATTCCCGGGATGTGGATTTCCATTCTGAGATAACTCTTTCAGAAGAGAGAAGAATAGCAGCTGAAGGAGTTGTAGAATTAGATATGGAAGAGTTTGGGATTGAGCCACCGCGGGCATTACTGGGTATGATTCGAACAGATCCGGAAGTGGAGCTGCATTTTAAATTACAGTTTGAATCGGCGTCAAACTAATACACAGATATTGGAACAGGTCAGGGGGAAGATCTTCGCTTTGATTGAACAGAAGAGCTTTGTTTTCAATCAATTACTACCAATATATGGCGGGTTGACCCTTTTTTCCAAAACGAATTTTTATTGTATAAGTAATATATAAGCGATAGTTTTTAATCGTAGGATTTTAACAGGTTAAAGACAAATTAAACGTCTTCATCATGCCAAAAAAAATAGGTTCCTTAACGCTATATTCGGTTGATGATCTGCATGAACAGCTGGGAATGAGTAAAATGACGATTCGGGCGTATCTCCGGGAAGGCAGGATTCGGGGAAAAAAGCTGGGTGTACAGTGGTATGTTACCGAGGATGCAATTCGCGACTATTTTGAGGAGCCGGAAAAGCCATCCGCAAAACCACGGAAACGGGAACTGAAATACATCGTTCAGGGCGTGAACGACCTTGTTAGTGAAACGGAGGAGTGCCAATCGGTTAATGAAGCCCTTGATACGTTAAATAAACAGGCCATTATCAGTTTGTTCCAGGTGAAGATTGTGGATGCTGGTTCAGGTGAAATACTTGAACTTGTGAAAGCACGGGATTTTATTGAACGACATACATAAACAAGAACCAATGATTTTATTTAAGACAGTATCATGAAGAAAACCAAGCTTGAAAAAGTTGAGTTTGGGGATAACCCGGATGAAATATACTATTTCTTAGTTGATTTGGAGGTAAGTCCCGATGGGCTGGACCTTTCTTCGTTAAGGCTCAGTGACCCGCGAAATTTTGATGAAACTCTTCGCAATCACGGCTGCCTGATGATGTTTACCGGGGATGAAATCAACGAATTAATCAGCCGAAACCAGGTTGACCCTGACCGGATGCACGAGAGCCTGGTTGAACTGGCATTACAAGAAGGAGTGCTTAAGAAAAGCTGATAGGAAACGGTGCGTTCTTCTCCCACCAGATTCGGGCTTTTACGAGTGAACAGATGGTTTTGGCGTCAGTGATTTCACCTTTGGCAACCATGTCCAGCGCCTGTTTAAATGATACCCGGTGATTGATGACAAACTCGTCATCGTCTACATTTTTAATGTCACGGGCAAGATCCCAGGCTACAAATACGTGAATCTCTTCATCAGCATAACCAATAGCTGGAAAAAATGATCCTGCACCTGCGATCTCGCCGCAGTTAATTCCGGTCTCTTCCAGCAGTTCTCGTTTAGCTGTATCAATCGGCGGCTCCCCCTCGTCGAGCTTGCCGGCCGGCACCTCCAGAAAGATTTTTCTTGGCGGATAGCGAAACTGTTTCAGAAGCATGATAGTGCCATCTTCAAAAACAGGGACAATTGCACTTGCCCCGGGGTGGCGGATCCAGTCTCTGGTAGATTCGGACTGATCTGGCAGGCGCACGTCATCCACATACACTTTTAGCAGGCGTCCGTCAAAAACTTGCCGGGAAGCAATGGGTGTTTCTGTCAGCTCTCTTCGGTCTTGGGTTGTTGTCTTCAAATCATTCTTCTTCATCTGTACATTACTGTAATAAAAAGTGTATTTTTGATAGAAAATTAAACGAACCTGGTCACTCCATGAAGGAAGTGCTACATGTTGATGGAAAGAAGGTACTGGTTCGCAATGATATCTTCACATGGTCGAACCTGATTTCTTTCTCAAGGGTGCTTGTTACAATTCCAATTATCTACATCCACTACCAGAATAATAAGGAGGTGAATCAACTTGTGCTTATGTTGATTGCTTACGGTGCACTATCTGATTATCTGGACGGACTGGTTGCCCGGCTGCGAAATGAAATATCTGAGCTGGGTAAAATGCTGGATCCCGTGGCAGATAAGGTGATGGCATTTTTGCTGTTTTTTTACACCGTCTGGCTCGGTTGGATCCCGCTCTGGTTTTTTTTGATTGGTGTAGTAAGAGATCTGATGATTATGCTGGGATCCTGGTATATCAAAAAAGAGCGAGGGAAAGTGGCAATGTCCACACTATCGGGTAAAATATCTGTGAATGTGCTGGCTCTTTACTGGATGTCGGTTTTCTTTGTTCCGGAAGCAGAGCAGGTGCAAACGGTGTTGATGTATTGCTCGCTGGCCATGATGGCGTTCTCCTTTATAGCCTATGTGAAACGATACAAACTGATATTAGACGGCGCAGAATTTAACTGATGAACCGAACGTACTATGGGAATATTTGAAAAGTTAGGACTTAAAAAAGAGGAAAAGCTCGACAAAGGCGTTGAAAAAAGCCGCGAGGGGCTGCTTGGCAAACTGGGAAAAGCATTTGTCGGAAAAGATAAAGTGGATGCAGCCACACTGGACGAGCTGGAAGAAATCCTGATCACTTCTGATGTAGGGGTGAAAACAACAATCGAAATTATCGACCGGATTGAGGCGCGGGTTGCACGGGATAAGTTTATCACACAGGCAGACCTTCAAAAAATTCTGCGTGAAGAGATTGCGGCGCTGTTGATTGAATCCGGCGACGACCGCCCCGTGGAATTTGATGCCGAGTTTAAAGAGAAACCGCACATCGTGATGGTGGTTGGCGTGAACGGTGTGGGTAAAACAACCAGCATCGGCAAACTGGCCTACATGTATAAGAAAGCTGGCAAGGATGTGCTCCTTGGCGCGGCCGACACCTTTCGGGCGGCGGCCGTTGCTCAGCTTGAAATCTGGAGTGAGCGTGCAGGCGTACCTCTCATTCAGCAGGGGCAAAATGCTGATCCTGCCGCAGTAGCCTATGATACTGTATCATCGGCAAAAGCCAGGGGAGCAGATATTGCGTTCGTGGATACAGCCGGCCGGCTTCACAATAAAAAATCCCTGATGGATGAGCTTGGAAAAATAAAGCGGGTGATGGGCAAGGTTGTAGACAATGCTCCTCACGAAATATTGCTGGTACTGGATGCATCTACCGGCCAAAATGCTATGCAGCAGGCCAAAGCTTTTACGGATGTGGTGGATATTACGGGGCTTGTGCTCACCAAACTCGATGGCACTGCGAAAGGAGGAATTGTAATAGGTATCTCAAACGAATTAAAGGTACCCGTAAAATATATCGGGGTGGGTGAAGCAATTGAAGATCTGCAGGTTTTCGACAAAGAGGCATTTGTTAACGCGCTTTTCGGAAAATCTGGTGGGTAGACTTTGTAAATTGCGGAGCGTTCTTTAACATGCGGGAGAGATAAATTTTGTGGACATTGTGCAAAAAACTACGTCAACATCGCTTCGTTTTCTGCTCGGAATGCTTTTTTGTTTGGCTTGTATTCCGGCTGAATGCCTGATTGCTCAATCAATAGATACCTCTTCTGAAGAGCTTGAGGAAGCTACAGCTCTTCTTGATAAGGGCGACGTAAATAATGCACGTGAGAAGTATCGGGAAATCGTATCAACAGAATGTAGCCGGGAGGGCACGCCTGAGGTCTGTTTTGAAGCAAATGATTACTTGATATTAATAGCCCTGCGTGTGGGAGAGTTAGAACAAGCCGGGGAGATTGTAAGAAAACAGGATCGCCTGGTTTCAGAACAGTTATCTGATGACCCCTATTTTACCTCGCGCATGTTTATGCAGAGGTTATACATTGCGGATGATAAAAATGATATGGACGCAGCCGTCAGTTTGGCTGATTCGCTTCGACGCCTGGCAAACGATGACACAATTCATGCTCATGCACGGGCAATCGCTAATAATGCTCTTGGGTATTACGAAGACTCAATGGGAAACTACGATACGGCGGTTGATCACTACCGGGACGCCCTGGAACTGATCCGGAGCCTGGAGACCGGTACTAAATTGAAGAAACTCCTCTACCGGGTTCATAACAACATGGGGGTTTCACTGAAACTAATGGGTAAACTGAATGCTGCAAAAGAACAGTATGAAAAATCACTGGAAATAGTACGCGATGTGCATGGTGATGAACACCGTGAAATATCCACCGCTTACAACAACCTTGGAAGTATCTATTATTCTGAAGGAGATATCGGTCGTGCCGCAGAATATTTTTTACAGGTTGCAGAAACCTATCAGGCCCTTTACGGACATTCACATAGCGATGTTGGGGCAGCGCTGAATAATGTTGCTGTCAGTTATTTTGCTCTCGAAAACTACGATCTTGCCGCAAAATACTTTGAAGAAGCCCAGCAAATTAAAGAAACAAACCTTGGAGTAAACCACCCTGAAACGGCTATTGGGTATTCTAACCTGGCTTCCATTCAGATTCAGAACAGCAATTATGAAGCTGCACTGGACAACTACCGGCGCTCAATTTCTATTCGTGATGAGATTTACGGAGATAACCACCCGAACCTGATTGAACCCAATATTCAGATCGGAAATCTGTATGCGAACTTCCTTGATGAGAAGAATAAGGCAGTACAGCACTACGAAATAGCCCTTGATATTTCAAAAGACCGCCTGGGAGATAATCATCCGAAAGTGTCTGAAATTCTCATACAACTTGGTTCATCTTATCTTGATGAGGGGTTATACGGGGATGCAGAAAACCAGATCAATCAAGCGTTTACTCTTTTGTACGGTGACTATGAGCCGGCGGAGTCACGAGACACATTGATGCCCGTATCAAATCCTGTACAAATGGTGGATCTGCTGAAACAAAAAGCCCGCCTGCACAGAGAGCGTCCATCTGAAACACCGAAAAAGGAGAAGGAAATGGCGCTGGAATCACTGGAGTGGGCAGCTGATCTTGTAGATGAGATGCAGCGTTCATATAAAAATGAGGCATCAAAACTCCGGCTGATCGACCTGAATTACCGTATTTATACTGACGCGGTAGATATTTATTATGATTTGTTGCAGGAAACAGGAGACGAATCATACCTGGATCAAATTTTTGCCGTAATTGAAAAAAGCCGGTCACGGATTGCCCTGGAATTAATTCAAAATGTGAATGCAAAAACATACGCGGGTGTGCCAGAGGATATCCTTGAAGAGGAAGCGAGTTTAAACAGCGAAATTACAAATCTGCAAAAAGCACTTTTTCAGGAGCAGGAAAAGGGACGGGACGCAGACAGCACAACCATTGGAGAGTTGCGGGAGTTAGTATTCAATAAAAAGAGGAATCTGGAACAATTCACAGAAGGGCTGGAGAGTGAGTACCCTTCGTACTATATGCTTAAGTATGATCAATCATTCGCAAATATTGAAGATGCCCGTGCTTTGCTGGGCAGCGATGAAACTTTGCTGGCCTTTATGATTGGCACGGAACGAACCTATGCAATGGTGGTAAACCGTGAACACTCAACTATTGTGGATCTTGGTGCGACGGACCATATTGAGACACTCACCAACAACCTTACTGAATTTGTATTGTCAGGTGATAAAAAGCAATTTGCCGAGGCTGCTTACAAGGGGTATAAAACAATCATAGAGCCGGTTGAGGGTTATATCAGTGATGATAAACTACTGGTTGTGGCCGATCAGTCACTGCATTATATGCCACTGGAAATGTTGCTGACCGAACCAGCGGAGGATCAGCAGTTTTATAAAATGCCCTTTTTACTGAGGGATTATGCGGTTAGTTATATCCCGTCGGTAACCGTACTACAGGAAATGGAAAGCCGAAAATCTGAGAATCCGAGAAACCTGCTTGCGGTTGCTCCATTTACAGATGATGAGACCCCGGGTGATTATGTTTCCGATACTGCATATGCCGGCAGTGCAACACCGCTGCTGCTTACCAGGTACGAAACCAGGGGTATTTCAGATATTTTCAGAGAGCGCCGGTCGTGGACAGAGTATATTCGACCGCATCAAACCGAACTTCTTATGGGGGCAGATGCAACTATGAGCCGGTTTTCAAGCCTCAATCACTCCAACTATAATTACATTCATTTTGCCACACACGCTTTTATCAACGAGGACAAACCACAGTACTCCGGTATGCTTCTTCACCCGGACGGTAACGGTGATGGTGTTGCATACGTTTCGGATATCTACAATATGGAACTAAATGCCGACCTTGTTGTGCTTGGTGCCTGCGAAACCGGCCGGGGGTCTACAGTAAGAGGGGAAGGTGTAATTGGGTTCACCCGGGCATTTATTTATGCCGGAGTGTCAAATTTGGCAGTATCTTTATGGCGAGTTAATGACCAGCCCACAGCTCATCTTATGATCGAATTCTATGATCAAATCCGGCAAGGGAAAACCTACAGTGAAGCACTGCAGCAAGCCAAACTGGAGCTGATAAAGAAACCTCAGTACGCTGATCCTGTGAACTGGGCAGCTTTTGTGTTAAATGGAAGGTAACGCTTGTTAAGTAGGCGAATCTACGGTGCAAACATTTCTTGCAATACACTAAGCACTTTCTCTTCGGCTGAACTGCTGACTGAGCCAAGTTTTTTGATCAAATGGCTGTTGTCTACCGTAAGAATTTGATCTAAAACAATCTGCCCTTTTTTGCTCTGAAACGTAGTCGTAACCCGTGTTGGATAATTCTTGATTGTGGAAGTCATCGGTGCGATGATTACAGTTCTGATATGCTTATTCATTTCATCGGGAGAAATGATTACACAGGTACGAGTTTTTCTGATTTCAGATCCCGACAGCTGTCGGGACGGATCAACCAAAATCAGGACGACACATGAACCTCAAACCTTCGGACCGGATTTTTTTCTACCATGTCCACTCAGATTCATCCCAGTCAGATGGTTTTTCAATTTCTTCTTGATCCAAAAAGGCGTCATCACCATGTTCAGTCATTTTTTCGAAGGACGCATCCCAATCCTTTCGGATTGTTTCGGCAGAGCGAAGAACAATTTCATTGTCTCTGAGAATCATCTCGATTTCTTCGGTTATTCCACTTTCTTCAATCAGCGGTTTTGGAATTCGAACTCCCTGGGAATTTCCAATACGAATTATTTTTGTTTTCACTGCCCCGACGTTATGTGAATGGATGTTCTAATATAATTACAATGTACTTACGCTTCAGCGAAAGGAGAGAAGTTTTATTGAGCCACTTAACATATCGCTAAAATACAAGGATAAAACTCATTCATGATCTGCAATAGATGAATATCCTGCGACTCTTAAAATGACAAACCTGCAAAACCTATCTGGGGATTTGCCGCGTAATATTGATGAACTCTTCATTGTCTACCTGCGGCTGGCCGTCGTAATTAGCAGTTTTTACCGTTGAGGCATAAATGAATCGCACAAGCCGCGAATATTTTTCGAACTCAATTTTGTCCACTTCATCGCTTGGGCTGTGGTAGTCTTCATGAACTCCGGTGAAAAAGAACACGAATGGCACATTCAGCCTGCCAAAATTCCAGTGATCGCTGCGGCGATAAAACTGGTTAGAATCAGTTAGGTCATTATATTTTCTGTCTAATCGCATATCAACCGACTGATCGTTGGCTGAGGATACGAGGCTGTCCAGTTCTGAAGAAATGATTTCACCCCCGATCAGGTAGACATAATCTGTTGTTCCTGCATCGCGGTTTTCAGGGTCACTGCGCCCAATCATATCCGCGTTAAATGCGGCAACGGTCTGTTCAATCGGCACTACAGGGTGGTCGGAATAGTATCTAGACCCGAGCAAGCCTTTTTCTTCAGCGCTAACATGTAGAATCATTACGCTTCTGTTCAGTCCAACCCCGTCATCTTTTGCCTCTTGCAGGGCATGTCCAACGGCCAGAATCCCCATGCTGCCACTGCCGTTATCGTCGGCCCCGTTGTTAATCATATCGCCATCTTCATTTGGCATGGAATAACCGATGTGGTCGTGATGGGCCATCAGTACTACCACTTCGTCTTTTAGATCGGGGTGACTGCCCTCGATAAATCCGATAATATTCGTTCCTGTCACTTCAACGGTTCCCTGGTGTGGAGTATAGGCAAGGTGGGTGCCCAGGGCTTCAGGTTCAAATTCGGTGATGGAATCGGCTACTTGTTTTCTCAGGCGATTCAGGTCTCGGGTAGAGTTGAGCCCAAGGAGGTTAGCGGCAAGCTGCGGCTTGATCTGAGTGTAGGACTTTGGAAACCCATCCTGAGAAGAATTGGAATCATCCAGGTACTGTAGTCTCATGTTTGCAGGTTGATCAATCAGCTGCGAGTTTATTTCAGCAGCGCTCGTAAACTGGCCGTCCTCTGAGGCTGATACTACAAGAACTCCCGCTACATCAGCCTCGCCAAAAAGGGTTCCAATTCGGGCGTTATTATTTATTTCAGGGTTGATCAACGTGTCTCCATCCACCACAGTCGGGAAATCGGAAAAAATTAACACCCACTTTCCCTGCATCAACTCCGGGTCAACATGATTTACTCCGCGGTCAGGGTCGCTGATGCCAAATCCTGCAAACACAATTTCACTGCTGGCCGGCGCAGCTCCGCCAAATAAACGAATGAAATCACCGGGTGAATTTTTTGAGATCACCGATCGCCGGGTTGTCACCGTATCACCATCTGTCACCTCATAGAGAGAATATACCAGGCTGTCGGTGCGCTCCGCATTAAGCGGAAAGGGCTGCAGGTATGATCCGTCCTCGCCTCCCGGCGAAATTCCGGCCTCTCTATATTGATTTACAATATACTCGATTGCTTTATCTTCACCTTCGGTACCCGTGTCGCGTCCCATTAGCGAATCATTTGAGAAAATTTCGAGATGTGTACGGAGGTAGTCCTGAGTGATCATTGACGAGTATGGCTCAAATTCTTCAAATGATCGGGTTTCAGGTTCGGAAAGTTCACCCGATGCAGCGCATCCTCCCAGAATTAGAAGTGCAGTAAAAAGTAAGTAATATCGTATGTGCTTCATGAAAGTGTAGATTCAGTCGTTGAGGTGTTTTCCCCGAGAATTTCCTCCACGGGTTTCAGGTCTAAATAAAAATCTGTGGGATCATCGTTCTCCACAAACAGGTTAATTTCCTGCTCTTTAAGCATTTCGAGTGCAGCCAGAAAGGTAACTACGATGACAATTCTGCGTCCTATTTCTCTGCTCAGCTCACGAAATGAAAGACGACCACGCCGGCGCAGTGTTTCACGCAAGAAGTCCGACTGATCTTCGATGGTGGTTTCCACTTTTTCTACCCTGTGGTAAACATTTTTCTTTTTTATATCGGCAAGAACGTTACGAAAGGCACTCATCAGGTCAAAAATGGTAACATCCTGCAGAGCCTCGCCACTGGCCATGGCATCAACTGTATCGGCCTCATGGAAGCCACGGAAATATTTCTGCCGGGCTTCTTCGTCTATTACAGTCAGCTTCTCGGCCATTTCTTTATATCGCTTGTACTCCAGTAGCTTTTGTACCAGCTCATAGCGCGGGTCAAACTCGTCCATCTCTTCGTCATCGTTGCTATCAGATGGGAGCATCATGCGGGCTTTTATCGACATGAGAAGGCTGGCCATGTAGATAAATTCACTCGCGATATCAAGATCGAGTTCTTCCATCAACCGAATGTAATCAAGAAACTCGCGGGTGATATGGGAGATAGGAATGTCGTAAATATCAAGCTCATCTCGTTTGATGAAGAAAAGCAGGAGATCGAGCGGACCTTCGAAATTTTTAAGCTGTACTTTATACATAGTTACAAACGGGTTTCAATAAGATCGTAATTTGAGCACCCAATTGGAAACGGGAATTGACTTAATGGAAGAAGTTTTGCTTATTTAATTGCATGTACAACATCAATCCAGCTTCTCATGAATACTTTCCATAGTACCGTAAACAGCTTTTCAAGAAATCTAACCACTTTTTTTGATGATCAACTGGAGGATTTTGGTCTCGCTACCTCCTATGTGGAGTTGATGATTTTGATGAAAGAGAATGATAAAATCTCACAAAAAGAGGTTGCTGAAGAGTTATCTCTTGCTCCGTCAACCATTACGCGGTTTGTGGATAAGCTGCAGAAAAAAGGTCTTGTAGAAAAAACCCGCAGTGGCAGGGAAGTATCCATCCTGCTTACGGCTGATGGTCTTGATGCTGCCGATGCAATGCATGAAGCCTATTTGGCTGCTGTTGAAAATCTAAGGCAGTTGGTGGGAGATAAATACATGGAAACGACCGAAAAGCTGCTTGATTACGGATCTTCTGAGCTTTCGGGCAAACAGGATTAAATTTTTCGGACAACGGTGTATATTCCGCCGATGCCAACTACAAAACACCCAATTCCCACCGGTACGGATTCGAATAGTACCTGCCCCATTCCATATAAAAATGCGATTATGGATACAGCACTGATAGCCACATAGCCAAGTGCCGGCAGCAGGGATTCGCCGCTTTCTCCCGGGGTTCTGAATCGGTCCCATCCGGGGCCGCCGGGTTTAACCCGATCGAAAAAAGCCTGGAGTGTTTCTTCATCGTCTGGTTTTGTGAGGAATGTAATTCCTACCCAGATGACAGTGGCAAAAATTGTGGTGAAGATCATTTGCTGGGCAAAATCATCGTACCCCAGAAATTTTGTGAGCGCAAATCCTGTAGCGGCTGCAGCCATAGCGGCAATCTCACTCCAGGCATTGATGCGCCACCAGAACCACCGCAGCATGTAAACCAGCCCGGTTCCCGCGCCAATGGATAGTATCGCTTCCCAACCACCGCGAACCGTGTCAAACAGCAGCGATACAATAACCGCAGAAACCATCATCAGCAGGGTGGTCCAGCGGGATACTTTTACGTAGTGTTTTTGAGCCGCAGCAATCGATTCAAAATCGGACTCAGGTTTCAGAAAGGGTTTGTAAAAATCATTTACCACATAAGAGGCACCCCAGTTCAGATGGGTGGAAACGGTAGAAACAAACGCTGCGAGAAATGCAACGGCAAGCAGACCAAGCAGGCCGGCCGGCAGCAATTCCAGCATTAGCAGCGGGTAGCCGGTTTCGGGATCATCAAGGCCGGGGTAAACAACCATAGCCACGAGGGCCACCAGGATCCACGGCCATGGGCGTAGTGCAAAATGGGCAACATTAAATAGAAGAGTTCCCCCGACCGCATTTTTTTCATCTTTAGCAGAAAACATTCGCTGGGCAATATACCCACCTCCGCCGGGCTCTGAGCCGGGGTACCAGGAGGCCCACCACATCATCCCAACCCAAACGAGAGCCGTGGCAATTGCGATATCAGGGCTGTTGAGCGGGTTGATGGAAAGCACAGAATGGCCTTCTCCCATCAGATTCGTTAACTCGGTCTGCAGTGCGTCGAGTCCGCCTACATAGTCTACGGCGTACCATGCCAGCATAATGGTGCCGCCCATGGCAAGAATGAACTGAATAAAGTCGGTAATAATAACTCCCCAAAGCCCGGAAAATGCAATATAAACGCCAATCAATACATACATGATTATAATCACTTCCCACTGGCCGGCGCCGGTCAGAACCGTCAGGATTTTGGCCATACCAACCGTTACCCACCCCAGGATAATGCAGTTGATGGGGAATGCAAGGTAGAGCGACCGGAATCCGCGCAGGATCCGTGCCGGTTTGCCCGTGTAGCGGATAGAGATAAATTCGACGTCGGTAATTACATCAGCCCTTTTCCAGAGTTTGGCATAAAGAAAAACAGTGATCAGGCCTGAGAACATAAAGTTCCACCAGATCCAGTTCCCGGCAATTCCTTCGGTAGCAATTATTCCTGTTACGGCGAGAGGCGTGTCTGCTGCAAATGTAGTAGCTACCATAGAGACTCCAATCAGCCACCAGGGCAGGTTTTTCCCGCCGGTAAAATAATCCTCAAGATCTTCCTGGCCGCGTTTTTGGGAATAGTAGCCAACAATAACCATGATGGCTACGTAGGCGGCGATAACAAGATAATCAAGCCAGTTAAAAGGCATAGCGGGAATGAATTAGACGTTCAAAAAACAACCCGGGGGCGATTGTGGTACCCAGATTGTATATTGATGAGTTGATCAACGCACGGAATATAGAGGTAGATTTGATGAATGCAAATATGGAACCGCTTCCGTTTCGGGCTTTTACGGATGATCCGAATGTAAGGTGAACGCCGGCCCGTAAATAGTTGATACTCTAAAATGGCACAGAATTAAATGATGTACGAAACTATGGCAATACGAAAATATCATATCGGTCTTACCCAGTGGGGGTGGAAAGAGTGGAAAGGTAAATTTTACACAGATGACGCTACACAACGCGATTTTTTGAAACAGTATGCCACTGTATTCAATAGTGTGGAGGGCAACACCACCTTCTATAGAGCTCCAACCCCGGAAACAGTGAAGAAGTGGGCATCTGATGTGCCGGATGGGTTTAAGTTCTGTTTTAAGTTTCCCCAGGGGATTACGCACTACAAGCGCCTGAAGGATGTGAAAAGGGATGTGATGGAGTTTCTCGACCTTTTTGATCCGATTCGTGATAAAACCGGCCCTTTTCATATTCAGCTGAGCTCCCAGTTCTCCTTCAGTGAGTTTGCCAAGCTCGAGCGGCTGGTTGAGTATTTACCGCCTCATTTTCACTATGCCGTTGAGGTGCGACACGAAGACTATTTTGATCGAGGACAAAATGAGCGGCGCCTGTTCAATCTGCTGAAAGCCAATTCTATTGATCGGGTAACGTTTGATACTCGAAAACTTCACTCTATAAAAGGAGGGGATGTAAGCATTAGAAAGGCGCAGAGTAAGAAACCACAAACGCCCGTAAGGTTTGATGCCAGCGGTTCACGTCCGTTTGTTCGTTTTGTTGGCGGAAATGAGATTGTGCAGAACGAAGCCTATCTTAAGGAGTGGGCAATCATAACGGCAGACTGGATTAAAGACGGACTACATCCCTATGTATTTATTCATGCTCCAGACACAACCTGCGCACCGGCACTTGCCCGGCATTTCCACAGATTGCTTGCAGGTTTTGTGGATCTGACGCCGATGCCCGCTTCACCCAAAGAACGCCAAAACGAACAATTAGGACTCTTTTAATGAACTGTCAAAAAGATCTTTTTCTAATGCCGGAAGGCCATCACTATCTGAATTGCTCATATCTTTCGCCGCTTTTAAAACGTGTAGAGGCAGCCGGGATAAAGGGGGTTCGGGGAAAAGCTCGTCCCTGGGAAACAACCCCGGATGAATTTTTCAAAGATAGTGAAAGAGTACGGGCACTTTTTTCAGAATTGATCAATGCGGAGAATTCGGACCATGTGGCAATTATGCCCTCTGTGTCATATGGAATGGGAACTGTAGGGAATAACTTGCCAAAATCTCCCGGACATGAGATTGTCATAGCCGGGGAGCAATTCCCAAGCAACGTATATCCCTGGCAGGCGTTTGCAAAGCGGACAGGCAATGTACTCAGGCAGATTGAAGCTCCTTCAGGCGAAAACCGGGGAGCCGGGTGGAATGATGCAATTCTGGACGCTATTAACGACCGGACGCTTCTTGTGGCCCTCGGCAATGTACACTGGACCGACGGAACTCATTTCCGTATCCGGGAGATTTCAGAGAAGGTTCATTCAAAAGGGGGATACTTTGTGATTGACGGTACGCAGTCGGTTGGCGCTCTTCCGCTGGATGTGCAAAATGTGAAGCCTGATGCGCTTATTTGTGCGGGGTATAAATGGCTAATGGGGCCTTATGGAGTCGCACTGGGCTATTTTGGGCCCCGGTTAACAGGAGGGCTTCCTCTGGAAGAGGGGTGGATAGTGAGGAAGAACAGCGAGGATTTTTCTGCACTGGTTAATTACGAAGAGGAGTATCAACCGGGAGCTAAGCGGTATGATGTTGGCCAGAGAAGTAATTTCATCACACTGCCAATGATGAGAGAAGCTCTTGAGCAGGTGCTGAGCTGGACTCCCGAAGCCATACAAGAATATACGGCAGCACTGTCCAATCCGCTGATTAAAGATCTGGTTGAGGCAGGGTACCGGGTGGAAGAAGATCGTTACCGGGCGAGTCATATGTTTGGAGCAAGAGTGCCAAAAGGCATATCGGTGAAGGATCTTGGGGATCGCCTAAAAAGTAAAAATGTGCATGTTTCTGTGCGGGGCAGCGCAGTGCGAATATCCCCACATCTATATAACGACCGGGAGGATATCGAAGCTTTGAGAAAGTGCCTGCTTGAAAGTTAACGTGAGTTTAAAATATGAGTCCACTCCGAAAAGTCAGACAAAGAACGGAAGTTTATAACAAGATTAAATAATTTAGACCGTGCGCCCCTCTATAATTCTTTAGAGAGGGGTTGGGGTGAGTTCGAATCAAATAAACCTAAATTATTTAATCTTGTGCTACTAATTTTCAGAACGTATGACTTTTCGGAGTAGACTCAAATATGAATTTAGAATAAGAGTCCGGGGCTATCCATAAAGTGAATTACTATGGAAACAAGCTTAAATAACTTGGGGTGAGTTGAAACATAGATCCTATTTTATTTGAACGGTGAGCCAGGCGGGGGCTCTTTTTTGAACAGACGCACTTTTCTATCCCCAAAAGTAAGACTTTATCTGAAACTGACGTTACCCGGATTATTCTCGAAAAAGTATAAAATAGGGGTTAAGTAACTCATACTAATGTACATATCAAAACTTGATTATAGTCCAAAATTTCTTGGTGAGTAATTCGGGGTTAATTCGTTTGTTTTCCGGATCGTGAGGATAAATTATTCCATAAAATAAAAAAAGCTGCTCCGTTAAGAGCAGCTTCTGGGTACAACAATAAAATTGTTATTTAATTAATCACTTCGTTGGTGATATGTACAAGGCCGTTAGATGCTTGTATATCTCCTTCCTCAATTTCAACACCAAGTGCTGGTTCCGCATCTGCAGATGTTACTTCACCCTGGAAAAGGTGACCAACAACTACGTTCTGCAGCATATCAGGATCTTGTCGAATTTGCTCAAGCTCTTCTCCCATTGCTTCAAACGCTTCATCTGTTGGAGCTATGATCGTGTAGGGTCCTTCATCAGTAATAGCATCACTGAGACCTGTTTCATCAAGGAGACCTGCAAAAATTTCGTGATCTTCACTGGATTCAATCACTTCAACCACGTTGTCTTGTGCTGTGGCATTTGTAGTAAATGCAAAAGCAAACATTACGGCAAATACTGAAAGAATTGATGCAACTTTTTTAAGCGACTTCATAATATATATAATTGTGTTTTGGTTTAAAGAAATTAATGTTTGTCAACATCTTCACATCTTCTTAGGAACTGATAGAAAATTTGTTCCAAAATAATTGAAAATTTTTTTAAGAAATCGATCAGGCAAGTATTCGTGCTAATAAACAGGTTTTGACTTTTTTCTCTTTTGAAATGAATAAGTTCGGCGAATGTGCAAGTCCGCTCGGATCCTTCATTTGATGAACAAACGAATGTTCCTGGAGGAGTTATCAGTCCAGAACTTCAAAACGGGTATTGCGATTTTGAGTTTGACCGGTTTGTATATCCGTTACACTGACACGTAATTCATAGAGCCCCGGCCGGAGGTCTGCAGTCTCTATCTCCAGGTCCTCAACCAGTCGGTTTGTTTCGCTGGTAAAGTTAAGAGTAAGCACAAACTCACTTTGATCGGTGAGCACGCGGCCGCGTTCATCAATAGGCAAAATACGGTAGGTAAGTTCAAAGCGGGAAAAGCCATTGTCTTGTATACCCAGGTTGTAGACTTCAATATGGAGAGCAAGGGTCTCTTGCCAGGGTATAGTTTGATTGTTGGCTACATTGAAAGGGAAGAGCTGGCCTTCATCATCGGTCTCTTCAATTCCATATCCAAGCACAAGGTCAGCCATTTGCAGAGAGTCGGGGTCTGCATTTAAGGGCGCAGGTTGACGAAAATGGGTACTCCCCAGTCCGCGTGTTGATTTCGGATAAGGTGTTTCCCAGGCTGGAGGGGCAGAATCCTCGTTCATATTTTCCAGTTCAACGGAAGCTGATTGCTGGGCCCGGCTGTTATGCGCCGACCGGAACACTGTAAGAGCTCCGGGTCTGAATGGGTTTCGTTCCAGGGTAAAAGAAGGATCTTCAGTGGAGCGGTCTATCACATCCCAGCTGTCATCATATTTCTGCAAACTATGCAGGAGGCTGTAATCGGGTAGCAAAGATGAGACATTGCCGGCGTTGCGAAGTTCTTCAGTAGAAATATCTCTTCCGGGGGATTCCGACCGGGTAAAATCAATCATGAATGCTTCACGGGGATTACTTTCCAGAAAAGTGACGATATAGGGGTTTTGCTCTTCATCCAGGAAACGATATTGATAAACATCGAGAGGGATTGCCGGAACGTGGGATTCAATAGTAGAGATCTGCCTTGGTGCCGCACTGACTCGTTGCCTGACGAGGCTGGCAGACTCATCACGAAACTGCAAATCCAATCCGGAAAAAGCTTCTCTGCCCTGTTCTAAAATATCATCGCGGAGGCTGTTCAGTCGCTCTTCAAAAAAAGAATCGACAGAACTTAGCTGTTCATAATAGAGCATTTGCAGTATGATTGCCGGTGTGATGCCTGCGCGTGTAAACGTAGCCATATCCCGGTCTTCAAAAACAGAGGTGTTAAAAGCAGTTTCAGGAATAAAGTCTTCCACACTGCTAACCAATTCAAATTGGTCGGTGCGGGCATTCGTGCCGAACAAAAATGGCACGGGTTCATTACTTTCAACGGCTATTTCGTCGTAGAACCAAACTTCGAATTCCGGGTACCGGTGGTAGTCATATATCACAAACTCCAGGGATTCTTCCTGGATTTGAGGCATCTCTGGTTCGTTTTCAGACCGGCCGGTTTCGGTATGATCGCTCCTTCGGTTGTCCCGGCGAATGATTTGCCGCTGCAACCATGGTTTTACGTCCAGTTCCTGTAAGGTAATCAAACCGTTTTGAACACGATCTGGCTCACCATAGCGCACAAAAATCATGGCTCTTTCATCTGTCCCAAAAATTGTAGAACTGTTTTTTGTGAATCGCTCGCGGGCCACTGCAATTCGCTGCCAGTGCTCAATCAGGCGTTCATTAACCGTTCGTGCCGGGGTGGGGTCGAGCTGAATCCAGAATCCGCGAATATCAGAGCGCAGCTGCCGGCTGTTTTCTTGTTCCCACCATTCTGTCCACTGTCTGTAGATGCCATCACCTACTATCGCTTTTAAGCGTTCAATCTCCTGGCGGACAGCAATTCTGCTGTTTGTACCGGACCCGTTCATGAGAGCCTTGTAGTACATTTCCGTAGCAGTTTCGAACCGGTCATTAAACTCCCGCTCTGTTATGATGCGAATGTATTCAAACCCGATTCGGGCATCCACACGCGATTCCTCACTATAGTTCGTCTCCCAGGTATCAAGGGCTTCCTCCACCTGTCCGCGGTATAGTTGCTCGAGCCCCTGATGGTAAGGAGAGGAGGGCTGAGCCGGGGATTCATCCACAAAGAAGATGCCGGCCATCAAGGCAACCAAAAGCGAGGTCATCGTGTATTGAAAATTCATATAAAACGCTTTATGCATTTATTTTGTGCCAAAATACAATGTTCCTGATAAAACGAACAGTAAAACGGTAAATCAACAGGTTTTTTACAGAATTGAACTCTGTAAGAAGTTCATTTTTTAGTACCTTGCACCATCCAAATAAACACCTATTTATGCCCGAAAACTACAGAGCATTAACCCGCACATATCGCCCGCAAAATTTTGAGGATATTGTCTCGCAGGAGCATGTTAGCAATACGTTGCAAAATGCTATCCGGCAGGAGCGAATTTCTCATGCATATATGTTTTGCGGCCCGAGGGGTGTGGGAAAAACCACAATGGCACGTGTTTTAGCGCGAACTATAAATTCTATTGATGCAGACGTTGACGGGGAGTCCCTGAACCAGACATTGAATGTGGTGGAGATTGACGCCGCATCCAACAACAAAGTGGATGATATCCATCACCTGCGCGAAAGTGTTCGTATACCGCCACAGAATGGCCGCTACAAAGTGTTCATCGTGGATGAGGTTCACATGCTCAGCAAGGCGGCATTTAACGCATTGCTAAAAACCCTGGAAGAACCGCCCGCTCACGCGATTTTTATTTTTGCAACAACAGAGCCTCATAAAGTGCTGCCGACCATCCTGTCTCGCGTGCAGCGGTTTGATTTTAAGCGGATTAGTGTTGATGAGATTGTGAGCCGTTTGAAAAATATTTGCAGGAAAGAAGAGATCACAATAGACGAAGAATCGTTGCATGTTATTGCTAAGAAGGCGGACGGAGCCCTTCGGGATGCTCTTGGCCTCATGGATCAGGCGATTGCTTTTTGTGGTAATGATATTCAATATGATGAGTTGATTCGTGCCCTGAATGTTGTGGGATCTGATCAGCTGTTTGAGTTTATGCAGGCGGTAGTGCTGAAAGATTCCGGAAAAGGGCTGAAGCTTGTTGATCACCTGATAAAAAGCGGGGTGGATATTCAGGAGTTTCTCGCTGCTTTAACGGAGCATCTGCGAAACCTTTATGTGGCAACACAGTCGGAGAGAATGCACCTGGTTGATGCCACACAAGACACTAAAAACAGGTTTATTGAAGCGGCAAAAGATTTTACCGAAGAAGACCTCATGAGAATGCTGCACCTGGTGAGCGAAGCACAAATGAAAATTCGCGATGTACAGCAGCCACGTGTACATTTTGAAATACTACTGCTGAAGCTGGTGCACATGAACCGAAGCCGGGAGCTGAATCAGCTCATAAACCAGCTCAGAGACGTAAAAAAAAACGGCAAAATTGAAGTAGATGCAGCCGTCAATGGATCTGAGCCGGAGCAAAAAGCAACAGCCCGGGCGGATAAAGAGAAAACCCCTGCAAATGATGATGATGAAAGTGATAAGATCACTGGAAATGTTGTAGTGAATGAGCCGGTACCGGGCAATGAAACAGGTGGGGGATCTGCTGCAACCGGCGCTTCAGAAGAAGATTATTCAGAGGAAAAGATTCATTCAGCAGAAGAGAAACCAAAATCCCGGAATGGAGGTGATGGAAAGTCCGGCGCCGGCAAAAATGGAGCATCGGTTCAGAGTCCTCATCAGAAAGAGCCTGAATCCTTGCGCACCCTTTCTAAAGCAGAAGAATCACTCAAGCCCGAAGAAAATGATCGAACTCAACCATCCGGTAAATCATCGGAACCGGAGGAGGCTCCGGATGACTATTTGATGATAAAACCAGCATTAGGCTTTGCTAAGGGAATCAGTTCGCGGCAGGGTGTAATGAAGCCCCGGGAAGATGTTGAGGTTGCCGTTGAAGAGGAATACCCTCAGCCGGTGAAGTTAAACAGCGTTGATGACCTTCAGCCATATTGGTCTGATTTTGTGAAACAGGTAAAAAACAGCGCACCGCAACTTTTATACCTGCAGGTGCTTCGTGTGCAGCTAAAAGACCTCCGCGGAATGCAGCTTATCCTAACGGCAGATAATGAATTTGCAACCAACCAGTTTGATGAAAACCAGGAGCTTCTTTCTGATTTGATGAAACGGGTGGTGGGTACAAGGCTAAGGCTAAAATGCATTGTGGAGCGAAACGAAAAGAAGAAAGAAACCCTTAGTCCCTACGAACGATTTAAAGAACTTCAAAAGAAAGATCCGCAGTTGAAACACGTTGTGGAATTGTTTGGGGCAGAACTGGACTATTAAACCGATCCGGTATTTTACGCCATTCTCCGATAATCATGATAACGATCAATTCAATAATATAGAATTATGAGTCAATTTAATATGGCCGATATGTTCGGCAAATTTCAAGACATGCAGGAAAAAATGAAAGAAGTTCAGGGTCAGCTTGATGAGCTGATTGTGGAAGCTGAAGCCGGCGGTGGCATGGTGAAGGTAAAAGCCAACGGAAACCGGAAAGTGGTATCCATTGATCTGGATGACGACGTTATAGATCCTGACGATAAAGAGATGATGGAAGATCTTGTGGTGGCCGGGGTCAACAAAGCTCTTGATAAGGCCGAGGAAGCTGCCAAGGAAAAGATGCAGGACGTTTACAAAGGGATGATGCCCGGTGGAGGAATTCCCGGTATGGATCTTGGAAAACTGGGCCTTTAATCCTATCAACTTACAGTAAAAGGGAATATTACACCTGAATGCAAATCACATCCGAAGCACTTGAACGCGCAATAGAAGAGCTGGCAAAACTTCCCGGAACGGGACGGAAATCTGCGCGGCGTATGGCTATTCATCTTTTAAAGCAAAGCGATGAGCATGTGCTCCGTCTGGCCGATGCCCTGGTACAGCTAAAAAAATCGGTGAAACGATGTTCGGTTTGCGGCACCATTACCGATACTGACCCCTGCTCGATCTGCAGCAACCCCAAGCGGCAAACGGGAGTAATCTGTGTTGTTGAAGAATTTCAGGATGTGTTTACTATCGAAAAAACCAACGAGTTCAGGGGACGCTACCACGTACTTGGCGGTGTGATATCTCCGCTGGAAAATATTGGTCCGGATGATGTGCGAATTAAACAGCTGCTGGAGCGCATCGGGGGCGATAAAGAGAATGTACATGAAATTATTCTGGCGCTGAATCCAGATGCCGAAGGGGAGGCAACATCTTACTATATCAATAAACTGCTTCTCAATTATGATAATGTGGATGTAACCCGCATTGCATATGGAATTCCTATGGGAACGGAGCTGGAATTTATTGATGAAGCCACACTGAGCAGAGCTTTTTCCAGCCGTTCGGGATTTTAGATAGACATGGCATTTCTCATGGCAGGCATCACGTTACCTACCCGTTTTGATTTCGGGGGTTGAGCCGGCTTTGGTATCCGTTATTCAGAAATGCCATGTCTGT
>JAWLEH010000095.1:0-12885 GCA_041686215.1 Balneolaceae bacterium
CCCCCTCTCTAAAGATTTAGAGAGGGGTATGCGGTCTAAATTATTTAAGCTTGTTATAAACATTAGATCTTAATCTGACTTTTCGGAGTGGACTCAAAATTCAAAATACTGACTATTATATTTTTGTAGAGGAAAAAAGGAGCTGAGATCAATCGTTCTGATGTTATGGAAAAGTAGACCCACTGATGTACGCTGCTGTGGTGGGAAAAAGTTAGCTGGTTGAAATCCTTCTTGAGCATGGAAGGAAGCAAGCGGTTCGCAAAGGCAAGTGGAAAGCTCGGATATCTTTCTCCACATAAAAAAAATGATAGACTGAATGCATTAAAGAGAGTATTCAGTAGAAGCTTCCCTTTTATTTAGCGTTTGGATGGTCTTAATGCCAAATATTCAAGGCGATAGGTATAATTTAATGTATAAGACTAAATATAGTGCACGTATATAGATGGATAAAAGTCCAAATTTGAGCTGCATTTTTTGATTATTCATTGACAAGGCAGAAAAATCGGTAAAATATTCGTATAGTTAGGATTAGAGATCTATAAACGAACATATAATCCCAATAGAATTCTTCACTTATGGAACTTGCAATACATAACTGGATGCGTGCAGAGCCAATAGAAACCACAATCGAACGAATTGCTGACCTTGGCTACCATAAATTGGAAATTGCAGGTGAACCGGAATCGTACGACACTCAAAAAATGGGCAGTTTATTAAAGGATCACGGTATTGGTTGTTGGGGATCGGTTACACTGATGATGGAAGAGCGAAATTTACTTGCAGCTAATGAAGACCAGCGTAAAATCTCCATTCAGTACGTAAAAGACGTTATTAAAATGGTAAAAGAGCTGAATGGCACCATGGTATCTGTTGTGCCGGGCACGGTTGGTAAGCTGGTCCCGGATGGTCGCCCGGATGAGGAGTGGGAATGGGCCGTAAGATCTATGAAAGAGATATATGACTACGCGGAAGCACAGGAAATACTAATTGGTATTGAACCCATTAACCGATTTGAAACCTACTTTATCAACAGGGTCGATCAGGCCCTTGCTCTTGCAAAAGAAGTTGGGCCCAACTGTGGTGTCTGTGTGGATGTTTTCCATATGAATATTGAAGAAGATAATATCTACGAAGCGATTCGACGTGCAAAAGGACGAATTAATGGCGTTCATGTAGCGGATAATAATCGTATGGCACCGGGTATGGGGAAATTAAACTGGCCGAAAGTTATGAATACGGTAAAAGAAGTAGGGTTCGATGGGGCCATTTCCGTTGAATTTTGCGCCCCTGTTGATCGCACTCCAGCCAATCCCTATAAAAACTCTATCGATGAGAAACCTGATGGGCTGAGTGCCGAACAGAAAAAATTTATTGAGGATCACGGAAGTACATCTGTATCTGAAGAGTTCTACACGGAACTGACCCGCAGGTCGGCTGAAAAACTTTTGCCCTTAATCAATGAATAGATAAACACAGACTGGAGTCCACCTGGGGAAGGGAAAACCTTCTCTTGAGATGGTGTGAAAATTTTCAGCATAATATCTAATACTCTAAACTTCATTAATTTGACTCGTATGTTCAGGAGCCTTTATCTATATCAAGCCTTGTATGGGGGGATAGGTAGGAGCTGAATCCGACTTTTCCCGAAAGATTTCGGGTTAAAATGGACAGTGGCCACAAGGAATGACGGTTCTGGATGTGCCTAATCCGAATCAATTACCTTAAATGTTCAGGAGAACATTTTTTGAATTTTATTTTCCTCAACTCCTCATGTTGGGTGTGCCGACACCTGGCGAAGGCGAGGGGGCCCGTAAGGGAAAGATGTACTACTCGCTGGATGAAAAATGCCACATGATCTATCGCTTCTTTTGAGAAGGGACGTTCAAAACTTAATATTCAAAACTCAATCGCGAAACACCACATGATTATAGAAAATGTTGAAGCTTATTGGCTTCGATGCCCCATTCTGAACGTAAAGCAACATCGGTCCGATTACGGGTTGCTCACACATTTTGATATGACCCTGATTGTTGTAACCACAGAAGACGGGTTGCAAGGTTTTGGGGAAGCCAAAGCAGCTGTGGGCTCTTCCGGCGTATGTGCTTCAATTGTTAGCTGTGTTGAGCATGAACTGAAACCGGCTTTAATTGGCCAGGATTCGAAAAATATAACCCGCATTTGGGAACAACTTTACAGCGGTACACGCGATCACTATGCGCTGGCCAGAGGCAGGAAATTTCCAATCCTGGGAAGGAGGGGGCTTACAATTTCAGCAATTAGCGGTGTGGATATGGCCCTCTGGGATTTAAAGGGGAAATCCCTGAACGTACCTGTTGTTGAACTTCTTGGAGGAGCTTGCCGGGATCAGATGTCGGCCTACGCGAGTGGCGGCTGGGCGGATGAAGAGGGTATAGGCGAACAACTTTCAAGTTATGTATCAAAAGGTTTCAACGGGGTGAAAATGCGGGTTGGGGTGATGGACAGTACGGTAGCAAATAGCATCGCCAGGGTAAAAGCTGCCCGGGAAGCACTGGGCCCTGATATTAAGATTATGACGGATGCGCACGGCACCTACAGTGTACCTGAAGCCAAGCAGTTCTGCAGCGGAGTTGAAGATTTTGGTTTATACTGGTTTGAAGAGCCCATTGGCCCTGATAACCCGATGGGTACTGCTGAGGTTCGTGCATCAACTTCGATTCCAATAGCCGCAGGCGAAAGCGAATACACCTGCTTTGATGTTCGCGGTCTGATTAACCACCGGGCGATCGATGTTATTCAGCCGGATGCGGCGATCATTGGCGGAATATCAGAAGCGATGCGGGTCGGGCACCTCGCACAGGCATGGCAGCTTGAACTTGCACCCCACTGCTGGGGATCCGCATTTTCTTTTATGGCAGGTGTTACTGTTGCATTCGCCAGCCCTTCAGCTACAATTATCGAATTCTCGCTGGGAGGGAATCCTATGATGTACGAGCTGATCAATGAAAAAATTGAGGTGGAGAACGGAATGATTAAAGCTCCCGGCTCACCCGGTTTAGGAGTCACACCAAACTGGGATTTTGTGAAGGAGTACGAACAAAAAGTTTAAATTAAAGCAGGTCTGCGATAAATTTTTTAAATATGACTAGTCATTCCGTGCTTGACCTGAAATGACTTTAAGTAGGATCTGATACCCTGAACTGAACCTTGAACCTTGAAACCTGAAAATTATGGCACGCGCAGTTAAAATTAACCACGTAACGCTTATCGTAGATAACCTGGAGGAAGCAAGTGAATTTTATGAAAAAGAGCTGGGCCTGAAACCATTACCGGCATTCAATTTTGACTATCCTGTAATGTTTTTCGATATCAATGATGAACAGCAGCTTCACCTTTCTGAATGGGATGATTCCCAATCGTTCCGCGGTCACGTTTGCATGCAGGTAGATGATTTCAATTCCATTTTTAAACGAATGAAAGAGCTGGAGGCCGTCGATATCAAGCCCTGGGGAAAGGTCAGGAAACTACCCGACGGAGCTATGCAGATGTTTGTGCGTGACCCCTCCGGGAATTTAGTAGAGTTATCCTCTCACCCGGATGCTGATATCGATGACGCTATTTTTGAAGATGACCTCTACCAAGACGGACTTTACACATCCAATCGCGAGGATTACCGAGGTTATAAAAGTGATGACGCCTCACTTTACCACGGCAGTAAGAAAAAGAAATAGACCGACTGCACGTTTGCTTTGATCTTGCAGCCCTCATTCAACCGAACCCAGATCGTTTAAAATGAAAAAAAATGTCCTCCTCCTCGAAACCGTCGATACAGAAGCAGATGAGCTCTTGCGCAAAAATGCCGCGGTACTTGAGGCTTTGCAGGGGAAGGGTTCAGATCCAATTGAAACAGCAAAGCGATCATCTGTTCACGCTGTGATTACCAGGGGCAAGGGACAGGTCAACCGCGAGCTGATGGATGCATGTCCCTCACTGGAGGTTGTGGCGCGTTGTGGTGTTGGTCTCGATAATGTGGATGTTGCTGAGGCCACAAAACGGGGAGTCAGGGTGATTAACGCCCCTGGATCCAACTCCTCAACTATCGCCGAGCACGCTTTAACTCTGATGATGATGGGTGTTCGGAACGCATGGCGATCCGTAGAGCGTGTCAAAAATGGATATTGGGGCTGGCGAAATCAATATAGCGGTGATGAACTCAGAGGCAAAACACTCGGCATTTTGGGCATGGGAAATATAGGCCGTCAAGTGGCAAAGCTGGGAGATGCTTTTGGAATGGAAATAATTTATTGGGATAGATATCGTGTTCAATCGGAATACGATAGCCACTCAATGGAATATGTTCTCGAAGAATCAGATATAGTGACCATTCATGTACCACTTCTTAATGATACCAAGAATTTGATAGGTGAAACACAACTAAAACGGATGAAACCAGACGCCTGGCTCATCAATACGGCAAGGGGACCCATTATTGATGAGGATGCTCTATTGAATGCACTGGACAAGAAAGAGATATCAGGTTTTGCTGCAGATGTTCTTTCGATCGAGCCACCAGGCAGTCATAACTCCCTGGTGAATCACCCAAAAACCCTGATCACACCCCACACAGGGAGTCTAACAGCTACTACCTACCGTGATATGTGTGTTTTCACGATTCAAAATGTGATTGCGGTTCTCAGAGGCACTGAACCAGATCCGAAATCAGTATTTAACAGGGATGATTTGAATAGCCGTTAGTGGGTATAATATGTCTGAATAAGGAATTCGGCACATTACTTTTACGGTCAATCAAAAGACAATTTTTTGATCTTTTGAGATTGCTTAGCCAAGGTTGAAGGATGAAAAAGTAAACTGAACAGTTTCAAAAAACTCTACGCTGATTTCTGGCAGGTTCGTTGGTTGGTGATCAGCCCGATAACCTGCTCGTTTTCCGAATCCCATGCAGCAACACTGCGAAGAACGCCTGGGTAGCGGTTGCGGGCCGGTCAGATCGATAGGCCAGCTTCACCTTGTGGCGGAACACAAAAAACACCTCATTGCTATCCCAAACATGCAGCAGGGGAAAAGTTGGTGTAAAACCGGTCGGCTACAATGATATTGCCAATAAGCAACGGAATATCACAGGTACCTTTATTTTCAGCCGCTTTTCTATCACTGATGTGAACATAAGCAGGCAGATTACCGTGATAATCCAGCAGAGTATGCATCTTGATGGCTTAAATCGTGGTTTTATATTTGGCTCAGTCGAACAGTGACAGGCACAGGGAAATCGTGGTCGAATCCAGCAGGAAATTTTGGATATGATCCGAGAATTTACCCGTTTAAAGGCCGCCTGGTGTCCTAAACGTGTCAGTAATTGATAAATAATAATCGCGAAACAATTGCCAATCCCGGCGTTGATTCTGATAACTCAAAGTGGATTTGGAGGGAGCCCTGGAAACACCCAGAAGATTGATTTTGCCGGTGGCCGAGCGCAGACCATTGCAAATATCTCGCACCGATTGGCTATTGGCAAAATGGCAAACAACATGGAGATCAGGTGGAACCAACTGTTGAATCCTTTCTGATGTTTATCAGTGTCTCGGCGTTGAACAATTTTCTTAAACCCGTAGCGATCTAAAAGAGAAATGATTTGTCCAAACAATGCTTAATTTTTCATTTTGGGCAAGGGTTAATTCGTGTTGTGCAAACTCAAATATAATTTGACATACAATCAACCTCTTGCCTTTTTTTAATCGATTAGGAGGCTATTGGTGTAAAACCAAATTCTTACACGCTTTGAAGTAAAGGTTGCCTCAATACTCAATACCCGCTACATTAACCACATATGCAAATATCTCTTTTCATCACATGTTTTAACGATACACTTTTTCCAGAAACGGGAAAGTCGATGGTGCGCCTTTTAGAGCGTTTGGGTCATTCAGTTGACTTTCCGCTTGAGCAGACCTGCTGCGGACAGATGCACTATAACACAGGCTACCAGGAGGAGGCCATTCCATTGGTTCGGAGGTTTGTGGATGTATTCAAAAATGCGGAAGCGATTGTTGCTCCATCAGCGTCATGCGTGGGGATGGTTCATGAGTTTTATGAGAAAGTAGCGGAGCGGTCCGGTGATCAGCAGCTGATGGACATGGTGGAAAAGATTGTGCCTAAGGTGTTTGAACTGACCCAATTTTTAGTTGAAGAACTTGGGGTGAAAGATGTGGGTGCATACTACCCGCATCGGGTGACCTATCATCCAACGTGCCATTCTTTAAGAGTATTAAAAGTAGGGGATGCTCCCCTGGAACTGCTTAGAAATGTAAAAGGAATTGATCTTGTAGAACTGCCAATGGCTGATGAGTGCTGCGGTTTTGGAGGAACATTCGCTGTTAAAAATGCAGATACATCGATGGCAATGCTTGGCGATAAAATTCGCCATATTAAGGAGACCGGTGCCGAAGTTTGTTCAGCAGCTGATAACTCCTGCCTGATGCACATCGGGGGCGCGCTAAGCAGGCAGCGAAGTGGTGTTGAACCAGTTCATATTGCAGAGATATTGGCTTCGACGGAGGAATAATCTCCCCTCTTGCCCGAGGGATCCCTTTGGGAAGAGAGGACATATAACGGAGCGTTTAGCGGAGCTGTCAGGGTTGTGTTGTGAACGATGATACAGTTTTTCGGTTGTCGAGGAGGACAGAACGTGAACCCACCCCTCGCTTATTATGACTGCTTACGCTGTCATGATTACGCTTTCCCCTCCCGAGAGGGGAGGAATTAAAATTGAAAACCATCAATGATGAATAGATCCAATTACGACCCAACATTCGAAGAATCGGCTAACGCCTACTTATCGAATACTCAGCTTCGTAAGAATATTGGTCATGCTACACACACCATTCGCGAGAAGCGAAAGGATGTTGTGGATGAAATGCCGGACTGGGAAGAACTTCGAAAAGCAGGAAGGCAGATTAAAACAAAAGTAATGCGGCACCTTGATACATATCTGCTGCAACTGGAAGCTTCTGTACAAAAGGCGGGAGGACATGTGCACTGGGCACGGGATGCAGAGGAGGCCAACCGTATAATTGTTGACCTTGTAAAACAGAAAGAGGTTCAGGATGTCGTAAAAGTGAAGTCGATAACTACCGATGAAATACAGCTGAACAAAGCCTTAGCGAAAGAAGGAGTTCAGGCACTGGAAACGGATCTGGCTGAATTGATTGTGCAGCTGGCCGAAGATGAGCCGTCACATATTTTGGTCCCGGCAATCCACAAAAACCGGGCGGAGATTCGGGAGCTGTTTCGGGAGAAACTGGATCAAAAAGAGCTGAGTGACCGTCCGGAAGATTTGGCGGAAGCGGCACGAGCATATCTAAGAAAAAAATTTTTAAATGCAAAAGTTGGTATCAGCGGAGCCAATTTTGGAGTGGCAGAAACGGGTACGGTTGCTGTTGTTGAATCTGAGGGAAACGGACGGATGTGCACCACACTTCCCGATACGCTGATAACGGTGATGGGAATCGAAAAGATCATTCCGCGCTGGAAGGACTTTGAAGTATTTATGCAGTTGCTCCCGAGATCATCCACTGCGGAAAGGATGAATCCATATAACTCATTTTGGACAGGGGTCGCGGAAGGAGACGGCCCGCAGGAGTTTCATTTGGTTCTGCTGGATAACGGGCGGTCAAATGTTCTGGCTGATGAAATCGGCCGGCAAACCCTGCACTGTATTCGCTGCAGCGCCTGTTTAAATGTGTGTCCGGTATATGAACGCACAGGCGGACACGCCTATCATTCTGTTTACCCCGGACCGATTGGGGCTATTTTGACCCCGCAGTTAAAAGGCCTCGACAATGAAAGTGCGGCTTCACTTCCGTATGCATCAACACTATGCGGAGCCTGCTATGAAGTTTGTCCGGTAAAGATCAATATTCCCGATGTACTGGTCCATTTGCGAGGTAAAATCGTCGATCACAAAAAAAGAGAAGGCGGAATTAAACAAAAGACAGATCCGGAGCATATTGGAATGAAGATGATGGCCAGGGCTTTTGCGAGCCAACACAGGTATGAACGCGGACAAAAACTGGCACGAATGGGGCAAAAGTTTTTTGTGAAAGATGGCACGATTTCAAAACTGCCGGGTCAACTTTCAGGCTGGACGGCGATGAGAGATCTTAAACCCATCCCGGACCAAACCTTTAGAGAATGGTGGAGGGAGCGTGATGAGTAATTCAAAAAAAGAGATGCTTGACACCATACGAAAAGCGATTTCAGATGTGCCGGAAGCGGAAAAACCGGGCGACATTGAGATATTACGCATGTACATGCAAGAAGGAAATCTGCCCGGTACTGAAATCGTGCATTTATTTATGGAAAGGGTTGGAGAATATCAGGCAACAGTTAAACAGGTTGGGAAAAAAGATCTTGTTGATGTAGTTGATGAGAGATGCCAGAAACATAGTGTAAACAGGCTGGTGGTTCCGGAAGGGTTTCCAAAAGAATTTTTACCTACCTCAGTGACGCCTCTATTTGATTTTATTGATAAGCCGCTTTCTCATTTGGAACTGGATGAATCTGACGGCGTAATAACGACCTGTGCTCATGCAGTTGCCCAAACAGGGACGATTATCCTTAACGCCGGAAATGGTCAGGGGAGACGGGCACTGACGCTGGTACCCGACTATCATCTCTGTTTAGTTCATCAAGATCAGATTTTGCATTTAATACCAGAAGGTTTTAAGGCTTTAGAGGGGAGCGTAAAGAAAGAGAGACGCCCCATTACTTTCATTTCGGGTCCTTCAGCTACCTCAGATATTGAATTAAGTCGGGTTGAGGGTGTTCATGGTCCGAGGAGGCTTGATGTGATTATTTACAGATAAAAGTTACTGTAGATAAACTCCGGGTTATTTATGAAGATACGTGCAATTCAATGCAGGTCACTAAAAAATACTACACGTATATTTGGATAAAAACCTACTTAGAATGCATCACGTACTCTTTCTATCGCTTTTTCCCCTAAGCCTGCTGTTCGAAGCCTTTGCGGAGTATAGCCTTGCTCCCAACAGAATGTCGCCGCCCAAGAAAAGAAAATGAGACTTATGTATGATCCCGGATAAAATGCTCCATTTTATAAAATTAATCTGGCAAATTTGAGACGGAAAAAGATGCCATTCACGATTCAAAGAGTTACCGTCAGATTTAAATTATTCCTGTTCAGTTATACTGACCACTCACTACCCAATGAATATGTGACGATTAGCCTATATGACCGAAGCCACAGCGTTTACGTTAAAACCATTTTTTTTGTATATATCAAAACTTTAATGTAAAGTAGATGAGTATTTCAATTTTTTTAGCTACAAAACCCTACTGTAACAGAATAACTTTAACAAGCCAGGTTTTTAATCATTGCCAAAGGAACTTGCAAGTCCATGCACCGAAGATCTTTTTTCTAAAATAATTGGTGATTACCGGCGCCATATTGGAATGTAGTGCGATCAGTTGTTTGAAATGAGTTCCATTCATCTATACTGTGCAAAAAAGCAAGTGACCACAGAAGTTCTGTAATACCTTAAAAACCAAAAAGGGCAAGCCAGTTTATTGAATCAGATAAAAATATTGCATGTCACGATAAATGGATGACCTGTCTAAAAAAAGAAGGTGCTTAAATGCCTTAAGTGTGATTCAATTATTGGTGGTAATTAGCCAACATAAACTAAACACAGTAAAATTTGGAGCCTCATATGAATTTCAAATTCAGTAGAAAATGGAGTGTTTTGAATATTTTTTTCTTCTTATTAACAATGTTTCTACTTAATAATACAGGGGTATTTATAGACGGGCATAAACACACGGAAAGTAGTGACGACCGTATAGGATCAGCAAAAGATTCTGTTGCACAAGCGATAGAAGTTCGTCCCGGTTTTGAGGTTCAAAAAATCTATGAGGTGCCACGCGATCAGCAGGGTTCCTGGGTAGCTTTAAGTGTAGGTCCAAAAGGGCATCTGATCGCCTCCGATCAAGAGAAGAAAGGGATGTTCCGTGTCAAAATTACCGGGGGTATCGATGATCCAGATGTTAGAACAGAAGAACTTACGATGCCAATCTCTGGTGCGCAGGGCTTGCAGTCGGTAGATGAGAACTTTTATGCGAATGTGAACGGAAGAGGTCTGTTCAGAATGACGCTGGATGATGAAAGAGGGCTGTTTAGTACGATGGAATACCTTGCCGGTCCTGATGGCAGAGGTGAACACGGTAATCATGCCCTCATAAAAGCACAAGATAGTAACGATCTTTTTGTGGTGAACGGAAATCATACTTCACCACCTGACTTTACCTCAAGCAGCATAAAGAACTGGAAGGAAGATATATTGCTCCCTCGTAATTGGGACGCACGCGGCCATGCCAGGGGAATAACAGCTCCAGGTGGATATATTGCCCGTATCAATTCTGAAGCGACGGAGTGGCATATGATCAGTATCGGATATCGCAACACCTACGATATTGCTCAAAATCAAAATGGAGATCTGTTTGCTTACGACTCGGATATGGAATGGGATATGGGGATGCCGTGGTACCGTCCTACGCGATTACTTCATGCCGTTAGCGGAAGTGATTTTGGCTGGCGAAGTGGCAGCGGGAAATGGAAAGAGTATTATGAAGACAGCTTACCTCCTGTTATTAATGTAGGTCCCGGATCTCCTACAGGACTTTTATTCGGGAAGGGAGCAAAATACCCGGCAAAGTACCAGCGGGCGTTATTTGGTCTTGATTGGACATTTGGAACCATGTATGCATTTCATATTAAGCCGGACGGGGCCAGCTATACGGCAGAAGTTGAGGAATTTCTTTCCGGAGCACCTCTGCCGTTAACAGATGCTGTTATTGGCAGTGATGGCTTCATGTACTTTATAACCGGGGGACGGGATAAAGAATCTACACTGTATCGGGTTGTCTACAAAGATAATATCTCTACTGCAGAGGCAGATTCAACTGAAGAGAGCGATGAGTCAAAAGAGGCCCGAGAACTGCGTAAAACTCTCGAAGCTTTTCATGGAATTCAAGATCCTGAAGCTCTTCGTGCATCGTGGCTCCATCTTAGCAGTAAGGATCGATTTGTACGCCACGCCGCCAGAGTAGCAGTTGAATGGCAGCCGGTGGATACCTGGGCTGAAAAAGCAATGAATGAGGTCATACCCCAGGCGCGTATCACAGCTTTAGTCGCATTGGCCCGAGCCGGTTCTGAAGAGTATAGAAACGGTGCAACTGAATCATTATTAGAACTAAACTTTGATGCACTTCCCACCATGCAAAAACTTGGTTATTTGCGGGGTGCATCTCTCATATTTATGCGGTTGGGTGACCCAACTGACCAACAGCGGTCTGAAATTACTGACATTTTAGTCAATCAGCTACCCCATGAGGATGTACGCGTGAATACAGAAGCGATCAGGCTATTGGTGTATCTGGAGGACTCCCGGGTTATTGGAAAAGCTCTGGCACTACTACAGGACGATAAAGAGCCCCCCGTTCCTGATTGGGACTCCACCCTCATTGCCAGAAGTGAACAATATGGAGGAACCATCATGGAAATGCTCAAGAATCCACCTCCGGTCCATAAACTGGAATATGCATTCATGCTTAGAAATTTGGCACATGGATGGACCACTGAACAGCGACGGGAATACTTTACATTCATTAACGAAGCGTCTGAACAGGGAATGGGTGGCAATAGCTACGTCGGTTTTTTAGAACGGATGCGTGATGAAGCGCTGAGAAATGCCTCAAAAGAGGAGATAGCAGCAGTATCTGATGTGACGGGTGTAAGCCTGAATAGAACCCCCGATTTTGAAGTTAATCAGCCGGTTGGTCCGGGACGGGAATGGACTGTGGAAGAAGCCTTAGACGTAATCAATGACGATCTAAACAGCGAAGGCAATGAAAGAACAGGTGAGCAAAAGTTTGAACGAGGCCGAAGCCTGTTCCATGCGACAGCGTGCGCATCCTGTCATAGAGCGGGTGGTATTGGCGGAAATATTGGACCTGATTTAAGTAGTGTGGGCAACAGATTTAATAGAAGAGAAATATTGGAAGAAATTATTCATCCGAGCCGGGTGATTTCTGATCAATACAGTAGTTATATGCTGAAGACCGATAACGGAGAATCGTATACCGGACAAATTGTAAAACGTCGGGATACAGTGGAAATCTACACAGAGGATATGGATAAGCCTCCAATGATAGTGCCCCGCGATCAGGTTATTTCGATTGAAAGAGTTGACACGTCTCAGATGCCCCCTGGGTTGATTAATACACTGAATCCAGAAGAGCTGAGAGTTCTTTTCGACTATTTAATAGCAGGGGGAAATCCTGAATCGGACTTATACAACGAAAACGAAGATGAAGCCGGCGCAGAAAATATTGAGAAGTGAGATGTATAGCCTGTTTCTAAAGCTGGGAAAAGTTGGATAATAGCGTTGCTATTCTTAAATCATTCACGGTATGAAGCGTATTAAACTATTAATTTTCATCGGTTCAGTTTTGTAAAGCCCTCTCAAAACATGTTAGGTCTTAAAATGAACATGATTCTATATCTTCAATTGATAATCATAATTTGAATTTGAATTCGATTCGTAATCTCTATAAAAGGTCAGTGAAATTCTACTCCCTTTTACTGAACAGAATCTTTGTTGGGCATAAAAGGGATCTTTTTTATCGGTTAATTTTGGGATCGAACGAGGAGCTTACGCTTAAAAAATTTTAGAACGTATGTCATGAAAAAAAACTATTATTTTCTTCTGTGGGCGGTCGGAATCTTCGGGCTCTCGTGTACGGGAGAAACGTTCGAACCGACAGCCCCGGAAAAACCAAACGTGCTGTTTATCATTGCGGATGATTACGGGGCTC
>JAWLEH010000219.1:0-2948 GCA_041686215.1 Balneolaceae bacterium
ATGGTATCCATATCCGGATTGAACCTGCCGACAGCAATATTGTCGATCACATTTCCGGCAAACAGATCAATTTTTTGTGGGACTACGGAGATGATGTTCCGGAGGCTTTGCGTATCGATATGGGCGATATTCAGATCTCCAATCGTGACCCGGCCCGAATCAATCGGGTACATCTTCTGGAGGATATTGATCAGCGTTGTCTTCCCGGACCCGCTCTCACCTACAAAAGCGGTTACCTTACCTTTTGGGATATTAAGATTCAGTCCCTTAAACACATCAACCCTCGATCCGTACCTGAAATGCACGTCACGGAACTGAATATCTCCGACATGATCCTTTGTAAGCTCAACTCGCTGTCCCTGCTCCTCTTTTTCAAGATCCATGATCTCAAACAGGCGGTCGGCGGCAATCATCGCATCCTGTATGACTTTGTTCATCCCCACCAGTTCACTTACCGGTCCCGTGAAATAGCCGATGACAGCGTAAAAAGAGAGAAGCTCACCTGGCGTGATGTCGCCTTGCAGAACATAGGTGGCACCCACCCACAGGAGGATGATCGTAAAGATCCTGGATGAAAACTGGGAGCTGTTTCCCGAAAAAACCGAATTTAAGCCCGATCTGTAAACCGTTTTAAGCAAGCGCACAAACCGGGTTTCGGTTTTCATGTTGGCAAAATTTTCAAGGCCAAACTGCTTGATGGTGGCGATGGAATTGAGAGATTCTACCAGCTGGGATTCAAGATCAGCGGCATTTTCCATCAGCGTCCGTTGAGTCTTTTTGTTCAGTTGATTGGTGATGAGGTAGATCAGCGAAAATACCGGTATGATCGCCAGCATCACAAGCCCGAGCTTCCAGTAGTAGGTGAACATCAACCCGAAAGAAAAAAGCACGATAAAGATGTTCACGACAATATTAATGGCTACATCATTAATAAATGTCCTGATTTTAACCGCATCGTTAATCCTGGAGATGATCTCACCAACCCGCATCGTATCAAAAAAGCGCTGGGGTAATTTTAAGAGATGTTTGTAGTACCCAAGGATCAGGCGGGCATCGATCAGCTGACCGGTTTTAAGTGTGAAAACCGTTTTTGCGACCCCAATAAATATTTGAAGCATCACCAGGGCGATCATGCCCACGCCCAATAGATTCAGCAGGTTTCGGTTGCCGTCCAGCAGAACATGGTCTACGATGAGTTGTACATAGATGGCCGTGGAGAGCCCGATGATGGTGAAAACCGCTGCACCGACTGTTGCCTGAAGCAAAACGGACCGGTGAGGTTTGAGCAGAAACCAAAGTCTGCTGGCAATGGAATGTTTCTCATTTCGTGGTTCAAACGAGTCATCAGGCATGATTAAAACCAGGACCCCGCTCCACTGCTTTTTGAACTCTTCGTGTGATATTTTGACCAGCTTACCGTCCATTGGGTCCATTATTTCAATAAACTTGCCGGTGACCTTATAAATAACTACAAAATGATGAAGAACTTCTTTTACGACCACATGGGCGATCGTTGGAGTCGGTATTTCAAACAGACTCTCAAATTCTCCCTTTACCCCTTTTGCGGAAAATCCAAGGGATTCAGCCGCTTCGATCATCCCCAGAATATTGGTGCCTTTTTTGTCAGTGGAGGCATACTGGCGAATTTTTGAAATGGGCATCTCCAGTCCAAAATAGGCGGCGACGGATGCAAGACAAGCAGCTCCGCAATCGGTAATATCGTGCTGTTTAACCTCGGTTTTTCTCTTCATGATCAATATTATCTATGAATGGTTACTGGTTTTGTTCTCTTCTGCGACAGACCATGACGGATTGAGCCAATCGTCTACGTTATCATAAAGAAGCTGAAACAGGCTTCTCCGGTTGATGATAAACCGTGCCTGGAGCGTCATTCCCTTTTTTAAGATTCCCCGGAAGCCGTTTGGCAGTTCAAGAAACGTCTGATTGATTGAACAGCGGACTTTAAACATCGGGGTGTTTTCCGTGATGATCATATCAGTTGAAATGCTTTCAATTTCTCCGGTAGCCGTTCCCCACTGATTGTGGTCGAATGCATCAATTTGAATGCGGACCTGCATGCCTTCCCTCAGCAGACCTATTTCCCGTGGCGGCACGTATACTTCTGCAATAAGGGATGTATCCGGTGAAATCTCTCCGATCGCCTGGTTTGTAAACAGGAAACTATTTTCTAAAATCCCGTTGATGTTTTGGATCGTGCCTGTGACAGGAGATCGAATGATGTAGCGGCGCTGTTCATTGAAAAGCTGCTGTAGTTCGGTTTCCGCCTCATCAAGTTCTCTTTTGTACCGTTCTTTCTCCTGGTTCCAGCTGTTACGTTTCTGTTCAAGGAACAGCTTCAGCTTATTCTCTTCAATCTGCAGGCTGTTTTGCCGTTCCTCAAGGGAAGCCAGACTAATCGCGTCCCGGTTAAAAAGCTCCTCTTCCCGGCTCAATAACCGCATTTGCCGATCGATCAGTTGCTGATGGTTGATGAATTGCTGCTTAAACTCTTGAATTTCTCTTTTGAATCGCAACGTCAGCAGATTCTGAATGGACACCTCCGGGTACGTTGCTGATTCGGTGAGCAGGGTTACGTCTGAAATGTGCTTTCGAAGCTCCTCAACCCTGGATTTAATGAACAGTTGTTGTTGTCGGATATCTTCGTCATCCAGGGTAGCGATGACATCCCCTTGTTGAATGCGGCTGTTCTCTGCAGCACGGAGAGATGTGATCCGGGCGGATACAGGGGATGCAATTTTAACCACTTCAGTGACCGGCCGGATCATGCCCTGGCCGCGAACGCCCACATCGGTGTAGATAAACGGCAGGGCCGATAACGCTCCGATCAGTGCCAGTACAATCGTGGAGTAGATCAGTTTCGATTGTGTAGAATGCTTTGAAAAGTTGTGTTCTTGTGTAGATTCAATGATCTCTTTTGGAAACAGATG
>JAWLEH010000096.1:0-12840 GCA_041686215.1 Balneolaceae bacterium
CGACTCCGAAATGGAAAAACCACGGTGAACGGTTTCCGTAACGTCGGTATCCGGATTATGGGTCCTCCATCTGACTTCGTTCACCAAATCTTCATTATCCACGGTCAGTGTCACTCTGTAATCTCCCACCTCAATATCGATGATATTAAATGCCCGTTTGTTGTACTGTTCGGAAGGCTTCCAGAGGTAGGAATACCCGTTTTGAAGTGCCTCCATCACATCCGGTGCCGATCCGTCCTGGATATCGGGATGCAGGGAACCCGGTCTGAAATTTTCCAATAAAATGACATCGCGATTCCACCCCAGTGTACCCTCTGTATGCATGTCATCTTCCCCATACAACCAGATAGGCCGTTCAGCTCCGCCCAGTATATGCTGTATCCGATCATAATGAGCCCGGTCTTCCGGGTGATTATCTTCCCTGTTGAAAACTGACTGTCCGATCAGGACATCATACCTTTTATACAGGTCAACATACCAGTGTGCAGTTAACCCCATTCCCTCAACGTACCGCCCCGGGTGGGCAAGGTAGGCGAATCCGCCAAGTTCTGTAACCTGATCGAGTGATTCTATTTCATCGTCTACATGTCCCGACCAGAGATTGAACACACTGATCGTGTGATGATGACCGGAAAGCTCGTTCCCCTCCACCGACACCATACCCATTTCTACGGGGTCGCGATCCTCCCATGGCTCGTTGTGGATTTCTTCATAGGTCTGTCCTCCTTCTCCCTCGTGAACAACATCCTTGATCCTCCCGTAAATTTGGGAAAGCTCGGTCCAGGGATAGATAGTATCCATGTGATCGTGAGGTATATGACTACTGTGCTCCGCCAGGGTCAGTATCGTATACCCTTCCTCATGGTACCTGTCAACTACCTGATGAGGATCATACCCGCCATAATCTCCCATATTCGGATGTGTATGAAATTCGGAATCGTAATGACCGATTTCACTCCAGTTCAAATCTTCGTAGGGTGACCAGAATTCCCTGTCGCTGAACCAGTCTGCGCAACCGGTAAAAAGAAACAATATTCCACAGACGGATGCCAACAGCATGCTGGTTCTGAACTTCGGTTTCATCAACGAAAAATGAATCATTAAGGATCCTTTTTCTCTATTCATAACAATACTTTTTAATTAAGGTTAAGCCTAACGCCCCAGCGCATAACGGTCGCAGAGATTATCGGTTAATAAACGGCTAAAAAACTTAAACAAGCAACCTTGGAAACGAAAGTCCGTCCGCTCCCCAGTTAATGTGCGTCGTTATGCCTATAGAAATTTATAAGATAATTAATCTTGGATTTTCAATAGGCCTTGCAACCAGTAATGAGCACCACCCTACCAACCCATGTATGTTCTATTGCCGGCTGTTTTATAATTCCGCTCAATATAGGGGAACAGTTCGTCTTTGATAAACGCAAGGAAAGCGTCACCACCTTCCCATTCTATTCCATCGGCACAGGCTGGCCACCCTTCGGGTACTTACGGATCAGAAACCGTAGATAAATCACGAGACCGTATTTGCATGATTCTTCCGAGTCCCTGGTCTCCCGGATAACCGATTCCAACCAGGATAACGGAAGGAATAGTACCACCAATGGCATGTGCCCGCGCTGATTCAACCGCTGACCCGAATGCAAACCTGGGATCTGCCATAAATACTACAGGATACTGATTATTTTCATCATATCTTTCAGGAAGTGCAATCGAAATCATAAAGTTATCTTCCACCGCTTCAGAATAAAGCTGAGTGGTTGTGGTCCACGAAATCGATGCTGCGCTTTGGGCTTGGAAGGTATTAAATAGCTGTATCGATATAGCGATTAAGAATATTGGTAAAACTCTGGTTTGTATTGACATTTTAATAGACAGATGAAGATTTCTGTTAATTAATGGATAATAATTGCACAGAAAAAGTCATACTGTTACTTGGATATTTATAGGCACAACGGATTGGCAAATAAGCGGAACCGGAATTCGGAACGGAATTCAGTTATGATACCCCTATATCTACTGGAAAATTTCAGAAAAGCAAGGCGGTGTCTGCGTTAATTTACTGGTTATGCAACCTCGATTTTATTTAAGGCGTTTTTTTCCCAATAATCCGGTTTTCTTTTCACTTGCATGATGGCAAATACCATGATTAATTCATTTCTATAAACATTGCAAACAATTGCATAAGGAAAACGATTGAGGAATATACGCTTTGTCTGATGTAGATAGGGATGACCCGCTTTGGGGAATTTTATCAGTCTCTGAACAGCATCTTCAAACTCTTGACTAAAATCGTAGGTAAGCTCCTGATCAAATTGTTTGTAATAACCAACGATTTCGTAAAATTTAGCCTCTGCCGCATCGTCAGGTTCAAAGGCCATTTGGCTCATCAATCAAAAAGTGCCTGTGTGTTTCTTTTCACTTCGCTCCAGGGCTTTGCAGAATTCTTGCCTTGCTCATACCGGTCGATACGATTTCTTAGTTCTTCTGACCAAGCTTCCTCCGATTCAAATTCATTCTCCGGGTGGAGGCTATCAATCAGCATATGTGCAAGTTCTGCGCGCTCCTGATTCGGAAGTTCAAGTGCTTGTTTTTTGATTTTTTTGTTAATCATAGCTTTCATCCAATTGTTTGAATACTTCTTTAGTATGCTGAGATACATCATGGTTGCTGACAGTCTGCCGGCCTTCGCGGTGATTTACTCCGCCTGAATATTTATTCAGCAGTTTTAAACCCTCCCGGCTGTGCAAACTACTCGAACTCGCTGCAGTCAGACGAAGGCATATACACAGCCGCTCCCTGCTGGTATACCATACTTGCGCCCAGGTGAGCGGTATAGGCAACGTAGCCGCTGCCTGCGAGAAGAATCAGCAAAACGATCCATTCTGTGAGTTTCTTTACCAACCGTTTGCGACCAGCAAGAAATTTCATCGCACCAATATCGATCAGCGCTGCAATGGTAAAAAGCACTCCTACCGTATACCCGCTGTTTTCATGATCTTCCAGAACCGTGGGATCGCATAAGGCACGAACAACGATAGAATCTGCCAGTGATCCCGTGTAAACGGCAATCCAGGCGAAGATAACACCAACCACCAGGCTTAGACGGCTTGCCTTTAACAGGAAACCGCTGTGCTTATCGGTGATAAACCTGGAAAGTACTCGCAGAAGAGCCGCGCCAGGCAGCAGAACAATGGGGAAATGCACCAGCATAACGTGCCACAGCTCGGTTCTCCACATTCCTGGAAGTTCATTCATGCCGGTCGGGCCTGGATTGTGTTTATTTAGTTGTTAAGTAACACGACGCGCTCAGGGTCTAGCCGCTGCCCCACTCTTTCGACCGTTACTTCAACCCTGTCATCAACCTGAATTTCAGAAAACGGAACTTCCTCTCCATCCTCCATCAGTGTTGTGGATTCCGTGAAATACAGCTCAATTCGTTCGCCGCTTTCCAGGTCTACATAGATCTCAGTTTCAGATTCATTTACTTCCGCAATGGTGCCCGCATAGGTACCCGATTCTACAACCTCGGTACTTTCACCGCATGCGGCGGCTGAAAACAGAATAACTGCGAAAATCGCCGAAAACTTTAATAATGATTTCATAAGTCTGAATAGTTTTTAGATTAATGTTCACCAGCTCTATATAATAGAATTTGAGAACAGCTCATTTAATTCCACTCATAAATTAAGGGTTTAAAGGAAACTTTGCGGATACGGGTTTGAAAACTGACACACCGGTTTTCAACCTGCTGCTTTAGGCGTTTGAGAGAGCTCCGCCGTGAGAAGTTGCGTACATTCTTCTTGAAGAACTTCAGATGAAGACAGGATTTGTATGGCACCGGGCAGATTAGATGGGAAAAGTTTATTTCATAAATAAAAAAAGGCAGCTCTCTTTTGGAAAGCTTCCTTCGAAAATAATTAGTAGTGTGCGCTGAGGGATTCAAATCCCGCACCCATTCGGTGTAAACGAGATGCTCTAAACCAACTGAGCTAAGCGCCCTGATATCTTTTAGAGACGCCAAATATAAGAACCATATGACTTCAACCAACTATAAAAGCAGCTCTAAATTATACCTGTGGGGTTATTTTTGAGAGTTATGAGTTCTTCAAAATTTAAAAAATGACCCTGAATTTTATCAATTACTTTGAACAACGCCGCTAAAATTATTGGATATCGGGCACCTCGCCGTTGTCCTATAGTTGTCCTTGAGTAACTGCTATTAACTTAAATTAAACCATTAAGGTAATGAGTAGCTTAAATCTGAACTGGAGTTTCTACAGTTGAGTGGACAGTAGGTTAAGCATTTTGAGGCAACTTAATTATCCAGCAGCGAGCCCACTCCGAAAAGTCAAATAAAGAATTGTTGTCTGTTACAAGCTTAAATAATTTATATCATATGCCCCTCTCTGATTCTTTAGAGAGGCTGTATGAAAATATGATAACAAAATTCGACTTAATTAAACTTTTAAGGCGAAATGATTCTTTTCAAAGCTCCCCTCTCTGTCAAGTCCCGCCAGGGCGCGATAGCCCCAACGGGTTCCCTATAGGAAGACTGGAAGGGGGTGAGTCAGAAAGACTGGTAGCACTGGAAAACTCAGAATCCTTTATTCATTTAGGTAGGTTTTCTTTGGAATTCAATTTTCTCAAAGCCTCTGGAAGGGGCTCGTTTTTTGAAAGCGAAGCTATATGTTTTTACACCCATCACATGCGTGTTAAAATGAGCAAGCACCACGCACAAATCAGAGGCCGGATAGCTGAACAGCCCCAATACATTCTTACTTAATTTATTACTCAATCCACACAAATCAACATAGCCAAATATTGTGTGCTTACCATCAAACTAAACATCTTTTCATGAATAAATCGGTGTATGCTTTCATATCGACATGTTTTTGAGGAGTTCGTTAAACAAACAGAGATGACATCAGGGGAGAAAATGATCCGCCGATTCTAATTCTTATTTGATTTTAAAAACAATTTCTATTAAATGAATGTAAACCTTTCAATAATTTAGAACTTACAACAACATGAGTGATCATATTTCAAGAAAACGTTTCATAAGCTCATCGCTAATGACCGCTGCAGGAATCAGCATGATTCCCGGTCATGTTTTTGGAAAATCAGCAAACAGAACATCAGCTAATGACAAACTGTCTATTGGGTTTATTGGAACGGGTCGGATAAGCTATGGTCTGTCCAATAATTTTTTAAATCTGGATGACGCTGATGTGGTAGCCGGTTGCGATGTATATGAATCCAAAAGGAAGCGCTTTTCTGCTCATGTTGAAGATACTTACGAACAAATACACGGCCGGAGAAAAAGTGGGTTTCAGGTTTACCACGATTATCGGGAATTATTGGAGAGGGATGATATTGACGCTGTAGTGGTTGCAACTCCTGACCACTGGCATGCAAAAGCAACGATTGATGCTGCCAATGCCGGAAAGCATGTGTATTGCGAAAAACCGCTGACTCATACGGTGTACGAGGGCCGAAAGGTGGTCGAAGCTGTGGATGATAACGGAATCGTGCTTCAAACAGGAACCATGCAGAGATCTTGGGATCACTTCCGGCACGCCTGTGAATTGATTAGAAACGGGTATCTGGGGGAGATTCAAAAAGTAGTCGTAAGTGTAGGTGATCCGGCTGTGCCGTGTGATCTTGCAGGGGAACCTATACCTGAAGATTTAGACTGGGATCGATGGTTGGGAGGAGCAAAGGTACGGCCTTTTAACGAAATTCTGGCTCCACCGTCCGATGATTCCAGCTGGCCGATGTGGCGGCAATATTCCGAGTTCGGAGGTGGAATTTTGAGTGACTGGGGAGCCCATATGTTTGACATTGTACAGTGGGCATTGGGAATGGACAATACAGGGCCTGTTGAACTTACACCCCCCAAAACACCGGTTCCGAAACGCGGGTTAATGATGCGCTATGCCAATGGCATTAAAGTTTACCATTATGAGTTTGGGAGAGGCCACGGCATTGAATTCTACGGTACGGAAGGAACCATGCAGCTTGCAAGAGGATTTATAGAAACAAATCCTGAATCTATTGCATCAGCAGAGATTTCGTCATCCGATCAAAGACTCTATCACAGCGAAAACCACTACCATAACTGGATCGATTCGATAAAGAATGGTACATCTCCTATTTGTGATGCTGAAACCGGACACCGGTCTGCCTCGGTTTGTAATATTGCAAATATTGCCTATTGGGTTGGCAAAGATCTCAAGTGGGATCCTGATAACGAACGGTTTAATGATAACGAAGCCAATGGATATCTCACAAAAGAGTACCGGGAGGGTTATGAGATTTAGGGTATTGGGTAAAACACCTTACTTGTATCGCCCCCGATATCCCTATCGGTATCCTTCAAATTAGCAATCCTTTATCATGAACACTGATAGATGTTTAAGGCTTAACCCAAATTATTCACGAAAAGGTGTATAGTATAATGTAAAACACTAATATTTTTGCACATACACAAAATAGTGTCGTGTCAATGATAAAGTATCAGGCACTCAAAGACTTCCGAAGTCTTTTCTGGCTGTATGAATGCTCAGTCTCTTTTATAATTCTCACTTTTACAACAAGCACGCAGACTTCGGAAGTCTCCCTGCCCGCAATTTTAACCAACATTTCAGTGTAGACATGGCACTAATTGGCAGCTCAAATTTGAACTACCAATTCTCGGAAAAATTTTACCGTGAGTTAGCACATTGATCAGATGTAGCCTTTTTTTCTTTTCCGGGTAAACAATATTTCAAACATGAGCCTACTCCGAAAACTCATATGTTCTGAAAATTAGTTGTACAAGCTTAAATAAATTAGGTTTACCATCCGTACTCACCCTATATCCCTCTCTATTTAATAGAGAGGGATTAAATGTCTAAATTATTTAAGCTTGTTATTTACATCCATTCTTTATCTGACTTTTCGGAGTAGACTCAAACATGATATGTGATCAACTTAACACGTCGTAGAATGTAACCATTAAAGATCCTCAGCTCGACTATTAACTTCGATAGAATATCCATCTGGATCCATAATATAGACCTGCTTAATTCCATCGCTACGTGTAGTAACCTTATCCTCTTCGCCCGGCCAGTCTGTAAAAGTAATATTACGTCTTCGAAGATTATCCACAAAATTATCGAAGTTTAAAACTGTAATGGCCAAATGTATGGATTTGTTGACTTTAACATCTTCCATTTCATCAGCCAGCAGGTGAAGCTCATGACTCTCACCTAATGAAAACCAGCGACGAGTAGGTTTGCCAGTTTGATTTTCAATTTCTTTCAATCCCACTACTTCCTTATAAAAAGTTGCAGATGAATCCAGGTCACTTACCACAATAGCCTGATGATCAAAGACTGGATTAAAGTCCTGGGCCTTACTTTCTGACACTGATAAGCTAAATATGATGAAAAAGGTTAAAAGAAGTGAGTAAAAGTGAATTTGATTGTATGAAAATATTTTCATTTGATTTAGTTATTTGAATATTAAGCAAAACTATATGACCATTATCCGCTTTGAATCCATAAAAAAATGTTTTCTATGCATTATTTATGGTAGTGAAATACTTAAAGAAGAAATATTTTAGTAAAGCAAAGTTGCATTATAATTCCTTAAAATGCCAAAGTTTGACACATTTCATTTAAGTTTCTTTTTCCAATATCCATTTTTGGCCGATTATTACAATGGTGTTTATAGTTGGTAAACAGAGTCAGGATAATATTCGGATATATTTTTCTTGCACCTTGCACACTGAATTTACCAGAAACCTGTGCCGATCGTATTCAGACCGGAGAAGTCTCGAGTGCCGGGATCAGAAAAAAATGGCACCGGCCACACGGGAACTCTGGCAGGTTTTAAACATCATGCGCTATGCACCACCATGCGCCATGCCATTCGCTCCAGACCTGGCAGGATCCCACGAAATGCACGTGGGAACTCTAACAGGTCTTTGAACATGCGCCTTGAACCTAACACCTTGAACCCTGAATCCAGACGCTGTCAGGAATCCATGCGAGTATAGTTCGAGTGGCTACGCTCAAAGGTCTTCAGTCAGTCCCTCCGCCATGATCACGGCCGGACGTTCTCTTCACAAATTTCAGCGGCCTTATCAAGCAACCCCTTGGATATTTGCGGACGGCCAGTTGACCAGATGCCCTGTAACATCACGCTGAGCCCCAATGGCAGATTACAATTAACGGGTCACTCATTAATAAATGCAGTGTTCAAGTGATAAGCGCAACGGCGCGGTATTTTAGGGTTTGCTGAATGGGTGAAAGGTAATCAAATTTTCGTATAGGTCTATTATTGAGGTGACGCACAACCACTTGAATCTGTGAATCAGAGACGTTCATCAACTCAGTGCCCTTTGGAAAGAACTCCCGGACCACGCCAATTCTGTTTTCAACAGACCCATAACCCCGGGAGGTATAGGCCGGGTGAAGTATACGTCAGCATCCAATCTTTTAGCCAGCGACTGATGATTGGCAAAATCCTTGTCATTATCGACAGTTACCGTTTTAATGAACGCCTTGGGGATCCGGGCCAGGCTCTGTTCAATGGCTAATTCAGTACTCTCCGCATGGCGGCTGGTAACCTTTTTGAGGCGAGTGAGTAGCATGGCCCGGTCGATATTCGTTGGCATATCGACCACGGGTGGGAACATTGCGGGAAAGTTCTCGGGAGATGGTTGATTTGTGAAATCCGATTATTTGCGCGATTTAGGTTTGTGAGTAGCCTGCCTGGAGCAGAGCTTTGATCTAATGACGACCTTTAAGGTCAATTTGTTTGTATTTTTGCATGATAAAACGAATATAAGCAGCTTGGCCGAAAACCCTGAGGGGCGCGCTCCTCAGGGTTATTTAATCGTCTTGCACTTATTACTTGAACTCAGACATTTAAAACGTTCGTTGCTTAATTTATTCAAAAGCGGACGCTTGATTTCATCAAATTGCTTAATACCATCATTATTATGCATCATAAAAAACTTTCGATCCTGAAATGGATGGCAGTTTATTTCGGTGACCTCGACAACTGTGGCCGCCCGGATCTGGGCAAACATACAGTTCGAATTTATTTTTGGAGCCAGGTGTTTAAGATTGCGGTTATTCCAGGCTGGTGAGACTGAAGTAAATATGGCAGGTTCTTGTTCCAGATCCTGCTCATACCATCCGATACCAAAGCCATCTCCGTTTAGAGGTTCTTCCATCTCTTTGGACTTAAAACTTTGCATGATGAGAGAGTGATTAGGCTAATAGAGCAATTCGTCCATGAAAACAGGACAACCCGTATAGGCCAGGTATCGACACATATCTATTATTTTTTATTACGATTCTACTTAAAGTTGATGCAAACCTAACAGAAATGCGTAATAAAAAGGTCAAAAAAGAGGCTACTTTAGATCCGTTATTGCTGGAATATATCAATTCGTAATACCTGGGATATTTTGCATCAGTCAATATTCTCTTAATTTTCGAAGCTGGGAATTTCATTTAATAATCTGCCTGAATTCCTTTATTTTCAAATATATTAACCGGGGTGCTTAACTGCTTGTTAGGCTGAGATTATACCCGCAAACCTGATCCGGATAATGCTGGCGTAGGAAGTTGTCTCGTCTGATTGATTAGCTACTTCGACAATCACAGTTACACTTCTTTCTGAGCCAGTTCATCCATATCAAAAACAGTTTGGCAACGGCATGAGCAACATCGAAAAAAAGAGATTTGACCTGGCTACAAAACAGATTGATAAGTGGCAGGACCGTGATGAGTGGTTCTTTAACCGTGAGCACACCGATGTATATGAGCAGTATTACGAAGGTAGATACAAGCGAGCGGAGATCTGGCAGAAGAAAATTTTGGCTAAACTGATCACAAAAGACGAGCGGGTAAAAACCCTGCTGGAGTTTGGTTGCGGAACGACACGTTTCACCAGATGGTGGCAAGAAATCGGAATTGAAGCTTCGGGTGCAGATATTTCACCCTTTATGCTCGGGCAAGGAGTTCATCTGTTTGAAGGCGATCTGGCTTTGGCCGATTCCCATCACATGCCTTTCAAGGATCATAGCTTTGACGCTCTCGCCTTCATTGCCACTTTCGCCTATTACCAGGACCCGATAAGAGTGATTCGTGAAGCGGTCAGGGTAGGTCGATACGGAATTGTATTCGGTATCATGAACAGAAACTCCACGAAGGTTGTCAGGCGAAGGGTACAGCAGGCGTTTGGAAAAAACCCGTATTACGAGACAGCCAATTTTTACACTCCTGACTCCCTAATCGAAAAAATCCATGAAGCTCTTGAAGGGAGGCTCTATACTATTGAATGGACAGCCACCGGACTGCCAAAATGGTTTCCCATAAAGCAATGGGGTCTTCCGGTAGGTGATTTCTTCGGACTTCATGTAAAACTGACTGATGTAGAATGAGTGCATTTAAAGACCATTCCGGTAAAATAGACAGCGAAGTGCTGCAGAGGGTGCTTCAACCTCAATGTGGCTATTCCCGAAAAGAAGTGAAAATCGGTCCTTCTTATGGGCTGGATACCTCAGTTATCGAAATTGGGAATAATCTGGGGCTGGCTGTGACCAGCGACCCACTATCGCTCATTCCGTCATTAGGATTGAAAGAATCGGCTTGGCTTTCGGTTCATCTGATGGTGAATGATATGGCCACAACCGGGTTTGAACCTATGTATGCACAGTTTGTACTCAATTTGCCTCCGGAACTCACTATTGAGGATTTTGAAGAGTATTGGGGGTTTATCCACCAGTTTTGCAGTGATTGCAAGGTGAACATAACAGGCGGGCACACCGGCCAGACACCGGGGCAGAACTCAACTATGCCCGGTGGAGGAACGATGTTCTTAACTGCACCGCTGGATGAGATCATCTCCAGTGCAGGTGCAGAACCGGGCGATTCCATCATCGTCACCAAGGAAACTGCTCTTACTTCAACCTCCATTTTGGGGATGAGTTTTCCTGAGACGGTAAAGAACAAGCTCGGAAAAGAGATATATGAGACCGCCTGTGAAAATTTTTATCGCACCAGCTCTTTGGAAGATGCCCTGGAGGCAGGTGAAGTACTTCAAAAAAATATGGAGCTGAAGGCGATGCACGATGTAACCGAAGGCGGGGTACTGGGTGCCATATATGAAATGGCCCGGGCTTCGGGTTGCGGTTTTACCGTGGATAGTGACAAGCTCCCGGCCGGGGAAGCCCAGCTGAAAATAGCCAATCTCTTCGGAATCGACCATCGCCTTATTGTCGGTGCGGGATCTATGATTATGGCTGTTAAACCAGGCGTAGAGGAGAAGTTGATTTCGCACCTTGAAAGCAGATCTATTCCGGCCACACTTGTCGGGAAGATGGAAGAAAATGAAAATGGATTTAGACTGATCGAAAAAGATGAAGAGAGGAAATTTTCATTTGATGAGAAAGATCTTTACTGGAGTGCCTATTTCAAAGCACTGAAAGCCGGCTGGAAATGAGCAGTAAAAAGAAAATTATTACGGGTGGCCTCTACCTTGTCCTTAATCCGGATATGGATAGAGAGATTCTTTTAAGCAAACTTGGTCAGTCCTTGAAAGGGGGTGTAGATGTTATCCAGATTTGGAATAACTGGCCTGAATTATTCACCCTGGAGAATAAAATAGAGTTAATCCATGATGTACTTAGGACAGCCGAGGATTTTCAGGTGCCGGTACTGATCAATGAAGAGTGGGAACTACTTAAAGAGACCGCACTGGACGGTGTCCATTTTGATACTCTTCGTGCTGATCTCCATGTCGTTAGATCCGAGATCAAAAGGGATTTTATCTTTGGAATCACCTGCAGCAATGATTTGAGTGTAATCCATTCAGGGGAGAAAGAGGGTGCCGATTACATCTCTTTTTGCTCCATGTTTCCCTCACGTTCTGTTAGCAGCTGTGACATCGTGATGCCTGAAAATGTTCGAAAAGCCGGAGAAATGACAGATCTCCCTATTTTTGTATCGGGCGGAATCACCGCTGAAAACCTGAAGAAACTGAGCGACTTGCCTATTGATGGCGTAGCTGTGATTTCCGGAATTCTGAATTCTGAGACTCCTGAAAAATCTGCACAAGACTATAAACAGATATTAAATCAACATAAAAGAAAGCCATGACTGAAGAATTTGCCAAAAAATTGTGCTGCCCCATCGATAACCACGATCTGGATATCAAGATATTTATGAAACATGATGACGGGGAGATTATCGAAGCCCTGCTAACCTGCAGTGAATGCAGCCGCTATTTCCCCGTAATTTACGGTGTTCCGATCATGACTCCGGACGAGTATCGTGATACATCTCTCGAAGCCCCGCTGTTGAAAAAGTGGAACCTTAGCTTACCGGATGATAGTCCGGAGCCGTTTTTATTGGATGAGAGCAGCTCTTAGTTTTAAATTTGTAAAAGTATGACTTTAGATGATAGATCTTTGCTTTAAATGCCTTTAGTTTTGTAGCATTGTACACACAATAGTCGCGGATCTGCGTAGAGGGGAAAGACGAAATTCTTCAATTCTATAATTTGGGAAATCACGAATATAATGCAATCTGCTTTAACCGAAAAAGAGAGGATGTAGGCTACCTGAAAAAGCTCAACGGGAAAAATATCAGCCAGCACGCCGAAACAGTTAGATAATTTCAAATCGAACAATCAGCGCAAACCCGTCAGCAGTAATTGCTGTTGAACTAAGCCGCTAAGCGGCAGGTTGCTCTCGGGCACAAAACTCGTGCAAAATTAATCGGTGGGTCATACTATACCTCCTCAGATGTTAACCCAACATTAACAGGAGATACAGTATGA
>JAWLEH010000097.1:0-12827 GCA_041686215.1 Balneolaceae bacterium
AGCATAAACTGATCTGTTTCTTTAAAACTCCGGGACAGTTGTTGTTTTACACTTCCCGAATGTTTCAAATCATATGCCGGAAACAAGGTGGAAGAATTTAACTCAGATTGGTTTTTCATGGTCTTTTATTAATCATCATACGTTACTCTGGGCTAATTGCAGATGCCTCCAACTGCAGAATCTTAAGTAATTTGTTCTCATCAATAGTATTCTTCAACACCCGCTGAATGCTCCACTTTTTATTCGTTTTTTTGAGAATAAAAATATGGTCAGTATGGGATATCCGATCTGAGTTGTCACGATTTTCATAGATTCTTAAAACAAATTCCTTCGAAATTGAGCGGAACTCTTCAGTACCAGGTGCGAAAGCACGAATGTTTTCCGAAAAGCTGCCCGCATACTGCTCCGGAATCCGGCGATCGGTGGCATTGATATCAATGAAGAGCGCCCCGGTTTTTACTGGCAACGTTTTGAATTCCGATGTTTTGAGTACGTTGCTGATTCGGGCAAGTGTTGAAGGACAGACATCATGGCAGCCCACATACCCAAAAAACAGGATTTCCAGCTTATTTTCGGAGTCATTTAAAAAAGCATCATTTTCAAGTTCATGGCTTTCTACCGGGTGGGCTGAACTGAAATAGGTAAATGCAATAGTGACACCTGCCGGAAACACCGTGAGAACAAACAGTAAAAGAGTCGTAATATATTTGTTAGCCATACCACACCAGCATTGAATTTAAAAGAGCTATTGTTATCGAATGATTGGGTGAATTTCTTAAATATGGATAGGCATCTTTGTAGAAAGTAGTGGTTTCGTAATAAAATACAGATATGAATTACAGGAAATTCAGACCGTTGTACGAGCATGATGACGTATTTTTGGGACGGCATCGAGCCAAAATACGCTCTGCATTGGTCGAAAAGTTATGGGTTTTAAAATGATACTTTGTGAACTCAGGGCCCGGGATCCTTCATTCAATTTAAAAAGAACCCTGAAACGGGATAAAAGGAAACAGGTAATACAGCGCTAAAAATTTACCTTAAATTAAAAACGAGGCTGTCCAAAAGATAAAATTCATCGGGCATCGCTTAAATAATTTAGGATTACCCTCTGGACTCTCCCTATACCCTTCTCTATTTAATAGAGAGGGGTTAAATGTCTAAATTATTTAAGCTGGTTTGTTTCTTGATTTACTTTTTGGACAGCCTCGCTTTTCTATGACCTTTAAAAGGTTTGTATTAATGAAAACAGTGTACATCTTGCAGAGTAGTCCTAAATCATACCGGACGCCGGCCGCGTATCAGGTCAAGCAGTATTGATACAACTGCTATCACGATTAGCAAGTGGATTAAGCCTCCCAGCGAATACCCGACCACGCCGATAATCCAGCCTATGACCATTATTACAGCGATTAAATAGAGTAAAGATCTCATATCTTATACTTTTAACGTTAAGATTTAAGTTGAACCAGATTTGAATGATTAATTATCATCAAATACGTCTTCAAGTTCGTTACTCCATTCATCCATTTTGTCGGATACACGATCGGTTAAATCCTGTGTTTGAGATTTTACTGTATCCCAGGTATCAGATGAGGCATCTTCAACATCATCCATTGCCCGTTCAACATCAGAACGTTCGTCTCTGAGTTCCTCCAACGCGGCTTCCCGATCATCTCCTGCTTCATCCCCCTCCTCTTCAATTCGGGTAGATAACTCATCTATTCGATTTTCCAGTTCGCCCCTTAAATCCTCCAAATCTGACATCATCTCCTGGCGCTCTTCTTCAATATCCGTTTCGTTATCACCGGACTCTTCTGCGCATTGTACAAGAAAAATTCCCGTGATAAGTATTAAACTTAGTGCTATGAAATTTTTCATAATGTATTTTATTGTTTGAGGTTAATTTTAAGGAATGCGACTTGTATACATTTTATCATTCTTCTCCCGATTGGAGTTGGATAGGGCTTTGCGCTAAAGGCAGGCTGATGCATGTCCCTAATTCGTTAGCCCAGGCATTAATGCAAAGGTCTGTAAGATTGAAACCGGATTCCGGAACACACGTAATCCGGTTGTCTATAGAGCACATCCAGACTGACAGATTATTAACAACTTTCTACTTCTGTTCTTCTTCTTTGTTGTCAATCATTTCGCGAATTTCTCCCGCAACTTCTTCTCTTGTTTTACCAAGTTTCTTTTGAAGATTCCCAAGAAATTCATCCTCTTTTCCTTCAATGTAGGTCAGATCATCGTCCGTCAGTTCTCCATACTTCTGCTTAAATTTCCCTTTTAGCTCATTCCAGTTCCCTTTAATATCCAAGTTACTCATGGTGTTATCCTCTATTTTATATTGATCTTAATAAACTATGTAGTCATTTATATAAAAAATGTTCCGGATTAAATGAAAGTAGTATAGAATTAACATAAATAATCCGATTTTTATATATATATCATCATAGATGAAGGTTTGTTACTTTAATTTGAAATAATCATATTTTTATATCTTGTCTTTTGCCAATATAAATTTTTTCAGATCAGACTTTGCTACAATAGAACTGGAACTTCTTTATAGTACATTCAGGACCAGCCGGTGGGCAATAGTATTTCAGTCTTTAGATCCAATAACGTGTAAGTATTTGTCTTGGAGAGCACTATCCTAAGTCGTTAAAAAAGTGGAAAAATAGTATGCAGAGATATCAGTGGAGATGATGTATTTAGAAAATCTGCAGAAACACTGAAGGAGCAATTGAGATGTTGCGTGCAGGAAATCGGATCAAACGTACCCTGAGTAAGTAAATTTCACTGCAACGAAGTTCATGAGATAATTAGGCCGACATATATAACATACTATATTGGGCCTTCATTTTGTGCACCTGAAAACATTGGTAACAGATACTTAATATTAAAAATATATCCATTCGGTAATATTTCGGAAAAGAGTCACTCAGGTTCTTAGATGTAGTTCTTCACAGCATGAAAACGTTTTGCAAATTAAAAGACGACAGGGATCGGTCAAAATCCCTATCGAATCGTCTGTGTTACCCTAAAATTTTGAGAAGTCGTCGGCAAACTCCCGATTCATTGATCTCTGCCGGTTTAAATCTTGTGAGCTGGATTTCTTATGATTCGTGCTCTCATCTTCCCAGTCGTCATAATCATCAAACTGTGGAGCCTGATCCTGCAGATTAAAAGCATCCTTTCCGGCATCTTCACCGCCAATGATCGAACGGAGACCATTCACCATTCGCGTGAGCTCAACGCCAAGTGAGGATAGTTCTTCCGCTGCGCTTGCAGTTTCTTCGGAGTTTGCCGCATTCGACTGCACCACTTTGTCCATTTCAGACATTGCATCACTGACCTGGTTAATTCCCTGGGTCTGTTCAAGCGAAGCAGCGGCAATTTCAGCAATCAACGTTTCGATAGATCGAGCGCTTTCGCTTATGCTGTTTAGCTGGTTGGCCACCTCTTCAGCTACTTCAACACCATTTTTGGCATTTTCCTGGGACTGTTCAATCAGGTCCGATGTATTTTGGGCAGCTTCTGCACTTCTCTGAGCTAGGCTGCGAACTTCCTCGGCCACAACCGCAAACCCTTTACCAGCCTCTCCTGCACGGGCTGCTTCTACAGCCGCATTCAGGGCAAGAAGGTTTGTCTGGAATGCAATTTCATCAATTGTTTTCACAATTTTTGATGTTTCATTCGAGGACTCCATAATCGTGTTGATTGCCTGCCCCATACGCTCCATTGAATTGACACCCCGTTTTACTACTTCGGTTGTTTCTTTCATGGACTTGTTTGCCTGGTTGGCATTTGCAGAATTCTGTTTGGTCTGTGCAGATATTTCTTCAAGAGATGAACTGGTTTCCTGTATACTTGCCGCCTGCTGGCTTGAGCCTTCAGCAAGTGTTTGGCTGGATGATGAAACTTCCGTTGAAGCAGAAGATACTTGGTCACTGGCTGCAGAAAGCCCGTCGATTGCGTCCTGAAGAGGCAGGGTTATATGCTTTCGTACCATGTAGACCACGAAGAAACCAGCAGCTACGAGGATCATTAATGAAAAACCTAAAATTGTCCAGAATACAGTATTCACTTTAGCAAGTGCAATATCCTCACCAATTTCCACAACCAGTCCCCAACCAAGCATATCGATATAATTGTAGCTGCCGATCACATCCAAACCGGCAGCATTCGTATAATTCTTTACACCGGTTTCTTCCCGTGAAATAGCTTCGGCAGCGACAGTCTCAAGCATTTCTACCCCGCGAATTGATTTTGCCGATGAAACAGGAGCCCCATCTTTATCCAAGAGATAGATTTCACTTCCTTCCGCCTGTCTAATCTTTGAGAGTCTGTTTGTTAAAGTTTCAAGTAATACGGCAGCGCGTACAACCCCGATGATCTCACCGTTCCTCCGAACAGGAATAACTACATTACTTACCCTGTTACCGGTTGAACGGGAGACCAGCGGTTGTGAGAACACATCATTTCCCTTAATTGCATCCTGAAACCACGCTCTGTCAGCTACTTGAAACTGGTAAGCGTCATCCCCGCGAATTTCACGGGACTCTCCGTCAAAAGCCGCTCCTACAACACCTCTCCCCTCTTTATTTACAAAATAGATGGTGTCGTAGTACCCGTTATTTTCAGCAATTCGGGATAATAAATGAGCTACATCATCCTCCTGCTCATCAACATTTTTTACAGCATCGAGTGTTGATACGTAACGTATTTCATCCTGGCGTGCTTCAATCCATTCCAGGAAAAAATTGGTGTTAGATATTCCGGTTGCAATTAGTTGGTCCTCTACTCCTTCACTATATGTGGAACTGAAAACAGAATAAATAATCCCGGTGGTTGTTACGATTGCAATAAGTAAAATAGAAAGCATGGCAATTGTCATGCGTTTTCCAATTCCTGCAAGCATCCAATTTGATTTATTTGACCCCATAGAAGAACCTAATTTGTAATGTATTTGAGTGGTTGATTGTTGAGCCAAAACAGATGGTTATTTTGTGACACAGTTTTTTTGATTTAGCTTGATGTTACAGGAGGGTTGTCGGCAAAAAACTACAAATATTAATTTATTCTAATATTTATAATTACGGGAACGATCAGGTACAGCTCTGTTCAAAATAATTCTTAAATAAATGATAATATTTAGTTTAGAAGATTTATTGAAGGTAAAGATAAGGAATTGATGTAATAGCAGATTTGAGAGCAACTGAAAAAAATTTTGGTGATACAAACAAAGTGCTAACTCCTTGTTTTAGTATCACAAACAGGGGGCTCTCCTGTACTTGAATAGATTTGGTATATCGTAAAATATGTTCAGTTAGTTCTGATGAGTCAGCAGAGCAAGAAAAACTTCTGGCGCATGGGTTTTAAATAGAATATTCTGAAATCGATCAGGTTTATTTAATGCGGACTCTTAAAACGTTTAATATTATTATTCCGAAGAGAACGGTGCTTTGTTTTCCTTCCTGAAACCCTTTTACGCCACATTTTAAAGCTTGAAGGTTTCATTTCTTTTCGCATCAATTCAATAACTTCCTGCTCGTTTAAACCAAATTGATACTCAATAGCCCCAAAAGGAGTTCGGTCCTCCCAGGCCATTTCAATGATTCTGCTTTTGGTTCCTTCCTGCACTGATTTGTCACTCTGGTTCATTACTTTTTTATCTGATTGACAGGTGTACGTCTTTTTGCATATATGATTTAATCGATATAAATAAAACCACAAAACAGTATAAGACTAAACCCTTAGGCATATTTATATTCGTTATAATAATCAAGTGTTGAGTATGCCACATGACCTACTCGCACTGGTAACGCTCGGAATATTAGAAAATTATAATTATTTTACTACAAATGCTTATCAATGTGCTAACAAATGCCGACAACTCATGTAGACGTACTGTAATACCCTGTTCTAACAACAATCTTAAAACTGGTTTCTTGTGGTCTTAACGTTATTACTCTACACAGCATTCTTATCAACTACAGTTGATACAGCATTAGCTGATACGTCCGGTATTTCAGATCTGAATCAAGAGGAAGGTTTGGAAAACGCATATTTCCTATATGACCATGAATCTGAACATTTCACAAAAATTCCAAAAACAGAAGAATCTGTAGACAGTTTACTTACGCTGGGTTATGAAAACAGAGATCGTGATTCCGGACTATCGTTCAATGTTGCTAGACAAGCCTTAACTATTGCCAATGAAATTCAATACGGTGAAGGGCTCGCAGGCGCACACAACCTGATTGGCAATAAATATTTAGATTTTGGAGACCAGGAATTAGCTCATCAACATTTCCTCCGCGCTCTTAAAATCGAACAGGAGTTTGATAATCCGGAGGGAATAGCATCCGTTTTAAACAATATTTCACTCATATATGTGGAACAGGAGCTATATGAAAAAGCTGCTCAATATTTGGAGGATAGTATTGAAATCTGGAAAAATGAGGGCCTTCCCGAACAGGCATTCATAGGAACAAACAATCTTGGTGTAATTCACAGAAGGCAGGGCAATTATGAAAAAGCTTTAGATTATTTTTGGGATACATCAAAACGAGCAATCTTAGAGGAGGAAACTGACAGCCTCTCCTACATTATTGCGACCTTAAATATTGGGAATACCTACAGAAACATTGGAGAGTTTAAACGGGCTAAAATTCACCTTCTTTCATCCATAGATTATTTCAGGAGACATAATCTAACCTCACACATAATATTTACATCCATTGTATTAGGAAAGCTCTACAGGGACGAAGGCAGCTATGATAAGGCACTGGCCTACACGGATGAAGGTTTACAGCTTGCTACAGAGGAGGGCATACGTGAAAAAATTAAAGAGGCTCACAACCTGTTTTCATCTATTTATGAAATTCAGGGGAACGACAAACTTGCTTTTCATCATTTCCGTCTATTTCACCAGCACTCGGATACACTTCAGGAGATGCAGCGGGGTGAACGGATCAATGATATTCAGGCCCGCTTTGAAGTGGAACAAAAGGACAGAGAGATTGCAATTTTAAGTAAAGAATCGGAATTACAGGAAGCCAATCTCGCACAAATGAACCAGCTTCGTACGTTTTTAGTAACGGGCGTGGTTGTTCTCTTTTTTATTATCGGACTACTTGTAAACAGTAACCGAATCCGGAAACGCAACAATCATATTCTGCAGGAAAAACAGCGAGAAATTGAAGACAAAAACAAGAAATTATCAGTACTGAACAGTGAAAAAGATGAGTTCATGAGTATTGCAGCTCATGATCTCCGCAATCCTCTTTCATCAATTAACCTTGCGGTTGATCTGATAGATACGGAAGAAAATATGGATCGAACAACACTTTCGGAGTATACTGAACTGATACGTATATCATCCAAGAGAATGCTCTCATTAATAAATGATGTATTGAAGATTCATTCGATTGACCAGGCGGATGCCAAGAAATTACAAACTGAGGTAGACGCTAATTCGATTATTGATGAGGCTTTACAACACTTTAAAGAACCTGCTTCAAGTAAACAAATTCGTATCCATACTGTTCTTGAGAGCAGCATTGACAGAGTTAAAGCAGATAAGGAGAATCTGTTGAGGATTCTTGATAACCTGATCTCCAATGCTATTAAATATTCTCAAATGAACACCACTGTTATTATATCCACAAAACAACATGGTGAATCAATCAGGATTTCTATTCGTGACCAGGGCCAGGGAATTTCAAAGGCTGAACAGAAAAAATTATTTGGTAAATTTACGAAACTCAGTAGCAAACCTACCGGGAATGAGACCTCTACCGGACTTGGACTCTACATCGTGAAAAAAATCTGTAATAAATTACATGGCCGCGTTTGGTGTGAGAGCGAACCCGGATGCGGTGCTACATTTATTGTAGAGCTGCCGATCGCAAATCCAAAAACGGATGTGAAAGCTTCTATACCTTCTTTAATTAGACGAAAGAAAAAAGCGTTAACCTGAGCTCACGATTTTTAAGAAAAGTCAGAGAGTTATTGAGGCTCCCTCACCACTTCTTACCGCATGAAAAACCTATTGCCAAATCAGCGGCACCACTATTCCGAAATTCGCTTCACTGCTAAAAACACGTTGTGATAGGTGACGCCAATTTTACCATCCTTTATGTTTACCCAGTTCTCATTAAGAAGAGTCGCCTCTTTTTGAGTTATTTTTCTTGTCTCCTGCTCTAAATCTGAACCACCATTTTGCTGATGATTCAAAAATTGGGTAATGCTATCAAACCAAAATGTTGACTGATCTTCGTAAAAGTCGACCTGAACAGGCCCCATAGAAAGATGAATTACCAAGGGTTCTGTTTCCGGCATCGCTTTGCCGGTAAAGGGAATTCCCAGCTCAAGGCAGGTTGCCCGCCATTCCGGTAAAGAGTCCTCACCGGGAAAACTTGCAAGCATGATCCCGTCCACTTTTAATGATTCAGCCAGTTTTTCAAGAGTCTGAGCCGGCTGCCTGAACTGATGGGCCACGTGGTTAGCACTAATCAGGCTATAATAGAGTGGTTCCGGTTGATCGTGTTCAACATCAAATTCAAAAAAGGTTACATTATCACCATCAAAAGTTCTCTTTAAAAATTCGACACTTTCCGGGTGCCGGTCAGTGATATCCAGTTTGCGAGATGTAAAAAGGGATGTGAGATAAGACGTAAAATTACCTGTTCCCGCCCCGATTTCCAGCACAGGCCCTGGCGGCACAATTGCTTTCCAGGGTTCAAGAGAGTTATATAGTCGCTGAGCTGCCTCCCGTTCTGGTACAGCCTGCTTGTGATAGGATTCTAATTCGGTTCCGGTCGTCTCCGGATTATTCATAATTGAATTCCTTTAATCCTGAGCTTCTGATATCTGTTGATCTGATTCCCCGTTATTCCAGTTGGGATCGCTCTGAAAGGTTCTGCCCATTGTTTGAAACTGGCGAACAAAGCGCCGCTTATTTACGCTTGGAGCAAATTGTGCATACTCCACAAAGAAAAGTCTCTCAGTTGCCGGATCGTAATAAGTAAAATGAACAAAAGGACCGCCCATAAAATCGTTGGTCATCCGCCAGATTCCCCGTGTTTCATAGGCTATCAGCCGATCATCCCGATCAACCTCATCTGTTTCAAGGGGACGCCTGTAGTCGGTGGTTACGTATGAACCATCTCTCTCCCCTTGCACAAGGTGCTCCATAAGAGAATCACGCGTGGCATTGATCCAGTCTGGGGTGATAAAATCGGGATCACTAACATCATCCTTCCACCAAGCCCACATCCAACGGTTATTCTCCGGCAAATACCGTCGAAACATCACCGCGTTTGAGGAATCAATAACCTGAATATAATCATGCTGCATTCTCACTTTCCAGCCGTGGTCCTCATATAATGAGTCGGATATTGCAACTTGCTCACCCCTTCTGAAAATATTTTCCTCTCGTCGTTCAAACTCCTGCTCAAGAAGGTGGCCCACCAGGGATTCCTCCGAATTCAAGATTTTTTCAGCAAGGGCTTCATCAGATACCGAAGTTAGTACCAGTGCCCACTGGTCGCGCACCCAGCGGTCTTCCAAGGGAAAAGCAAAACTCTCCTCATCACGCACACGTTCTTTGATTTCATCAGACAAAATCGCGTTCACAAAATTTGACACGTTATTTTCTTCCTCGAGAGGAGCTGCAAATATGACATTCTTCATTTTCTGAAGATTATCGAGCTCGTCGTTGGTTCGGAAATCCCGGAATGTAAGTTTATAAGCGTTCTCAGGCGTAGGTAATGTTTCAATTAACCCGCCAAATGTTTCCCGTATTGCCATTGCGGTATCGCTGTTCCACTGAGTAGAATCCATGACAACAATAACTTCATCAACTTGTCCTACCGACTGTGGCCGGTAATCACCCTCGCAGGCTGCAAAAAATACCAGGAGTAGAACGGGGACTATCAGAGACGATAATTTCATGAAGGGTGGTTTTTAATAGAGTTAAAATGGTTCTCAAATATTTCCATATTTCAGTTGATTAACAAAAGAAAAGAGTTTTTGTTTCCAGTTTGCCCGGGGGTAGTGTTCCCGGATTATGTCTACAAGGGCACTGCCAACGATGAAACCGTCCATTCCCCGTGATATTTTTACAGCATCTTCGTAACTGCGGATGCCAAATCCTACCATTTTAGGGTTTTTTGTTACATTTTCACGCACCCGGTTGATGAACCGCTGCACTGACTGTGCAACTTCATCACCATCTCTTGCACCTGTAACACCGGTAACGGAAACGCAGTACACAAATCCATCACTCTTATCATCAATCAGTGCCATACGCTCACTTGATGTGTTTGGAGCTACCAGGTAGATCATGTGCAACTGATTTTCCCCGGCCGACTCACTTAAAATACCCGATTCTTCGATGGGAGCATCCGGTATAATCAGGCCGTCAACCCCACAGGCCCGGGCACGTTTACAAAACTTTTCAACGCCGTAACGAAGAACCGGATTTATGTATCCCATTAAAATGATCGGGATCTGCGATTCCTTCCTGATCGCATCCACCATACCGAAAATCCGATCCATGGTAATGCCGTTTTCAATTGCCACATTACTTGAATATTGGATAGTCGGGCCATCGGCCAGCGGATCGCTGAACGGCATACCCAGTTCAATCATGTCGGCCCCATTTTTTTCAAATCCAAGAACAAGGTCAACCGTTGAGTCAAGATCAGGGAAGCCTGCCGTTAAAAAGAGCGACATTACCCGTTCCTCATTATCTTCTTCAAAAAGTGAGTTTATACGGTTTTTTTCAGCAATCATGAGTTAAAATATTCTGAGATTGTAGACATATCTTTATCGCCGCGCCCCGAACAGTTCAGTATCACAATTTCACCCGCTGATGTTTCCGGCATAAGTGTCTCAAGATAAGCAAATGCGTGTGCAGTTTCTATAGCCGGTATGATCCCTTCAAGCCGGGATGTTCGCTCGACCGCCGCCATAGCTTGCTCATCTGTGATGCCGCGGTAGGAAACTCTTTTGGTATCGTGAAGGTATGAATGTTCCGGTCCTATTCCGGGATAGTCGAGACCGGCACTGATGGAATGCGCAAGCTGAATCTGCCCCTCTGTGCTGTGCAACAGGTAACTCATCGATCCATGCAGCACTCCGGGTGTACCTTTCGTGAGTGTAGCTGCGGTTTGATCTGTGTAAGCTCCTAAGCCGGCGGCCTCGAGGCCAATCAGTTTTACCGACTCATCATTGATAAACGGGTAGAAAAATCCAATTGCGTTGGAACCACCGCCAACACATGCCAGCATATAATCAGGAAGAGTACCCTCAACTGAAAGAATCTGCCTTTTCGTCTCTTCTCCAATCACACGGTGGAAGTTGCGTGTCATCATCGGGTACGGATGAGGCCCTACCACGGAACCAATGATATAAAACGTTGAGTCAACATTTGTAACCCAGTCTCGAATGGCTTCATTGGTTGCATCTTTGAGCGTCCTTGAACCACTTGACACCGGGCGAACTTCCGTACCTAACAGTCGCATTCTTTCTACATTCAGTTTCTGACGGCGCATGTCTTCCTCACCCATATACACAACACACTCCATCCCAAACTTGGCACAAGCGGTAGCCGTTGCCACACCGTGCTGTCCCGCACCCGTTTCGGCAATAATCCTGGTTTTACCCATTTTTATGGCAAGAAGAATCTGCCCGATTGCGTTGTTAATTTTATGGGCACCGGTATGGCAGAGATCTTCCCGCTTCAGATAGATTTTAGCTTTTCCATAGTGCTCTGTCAGACGATCGGCAAATGTTAGCTTTGTAGGTCTGCCAACGTATTCTTCCAGTAAATGGTGATATTCATCCATAAACCCTGGATCAGCCTGTGCTTCTTCAAACGCCGCCTCCAGTTCCTCAAGGGCAGGGATCAGTATTTCCGGAACAAATTTACCACCGTACTTTCCAAAATATCCTTGCTTTGTCGGTGCTTCGTAATTCATGTATTACCTGTTTTCTGATTCAATACAAATATTCTGTCAATCACCGGAATAACCGGTTTATTGCAAATTCCGTTGTCTGATATGAAAACAATATTTATAGATCGTTTTCATTTTAGCCGGAAACTACAGTTCCCCGATCTCCTGGTCATCCCACACGTCTCGCATGGTTTCAAAAAACTCCTCAATCTTTGTGAAATCTTTCAGACCGGGCGACGACTCTTCCACACCGCTCGACAGGTCTACTGCATAAGGGTGTGTGGCTTTAATTGCGCTGCGTACATTGCCGGCATGAAGTCCGCCCGACAGAAAATACGGTTTAATTTCACTTACTTCCCGGAGCAAATCCCAGTTAAACGGTGTTCCTGTTCCACCCCATTTTCCCGGCAATTTGGTATCAAACAGAAGAAAATCCACATGCTCAATGTACGGTTTAATAGCTATTTTCAGATCATCCGGGGATGTATCGCTATCTACATGAAAAACCTTAATCACCGGTTTATCGATTAATTCGCAATACTCAGCTGATTCTTCACCGTGAAGCTGCACGTAGTCAAGGCCGGTTTGTGTAGCTATCGACTGTACATCATCAAGCGGCTGGTTCACAAACACACCAACTTTTTGCGGCCCTTCAATCCAGTTGATAATTGCTCCGGCTTTTGCGGGTTCAATATACCGGGGACTTTTGGGGTAGAAAATAAAACCCACATAATCGGCAAGTGCACCGGAGACAAAGCGGGCATCCTCCAGGTTAGTGATCCCACATATTTTAACGAGTGTTCGGTTGTCCGGGTCGGCAAACATTCAGTTTTCTGCTTCGGTTAGTTGTTTAAGTTT
>JAWLEH010000220.1:0-2928 GCA_041686215.1 Balneolaceae bacterium
AAACGAATCATCAAAACCCGCTTCGGCCGCATCTTCCCGTGTGGCGGCGAAGTAGATATGATCAGGCCGTGCCCAGTAGATTGCCCCGAGGCACATGGGACATGGCTCACAGGATGTATACAGATCGCAGCCGGTCAGCTGAAAGGTGCCAAGATAGTCACATGCATTCCGGATGGCCACGATTTCGGCATGGGCAGTGGGATCATTGGAGGAGGTTACCCTGTTGTGCCCTTCGGCGACGATTTCTCCGTCCTGCACGATTACACAGCCAAACGGTCCTCCGTGATTGTTCTCCATTCCGCTGAGGGCCAATTCAATGGCCCGTTTCATAAATTCAATTTTCATATCTCGTAGTTCTGATTCAAAACACAAATATCACCGGGCAATGTATTTGATTTGGGGCGAATAACCAATCCGTATCAAAGTCTTGTAATTGTCAGGACGAACACGCATAGAAATGAATCAACAAAGAAAGTGGATAATCCCTATTTTAGCGCCTTGTTAAAACGGAAATATCGAATTTACAGATCATATATATGTCACTTTTAGTTGTTGGATCGGTAGCGTACGACGGAATAGAAACTCCTTTTGGTAAAACAGACCGAATACTGGGTGGATCGGCAACCTATATCTCGCTGGCATCCTCGTATTTTACAGACCAGGTAAAGCTGGTTGGCGTGGTGGGAAAAGATTTTGCCGATGATGATATTGAGCTGCTGAAAAGTAAAAATGTTGATTTGGAAGGATTACAGTTTGATAACAGCGGTAACACCTTTTTCTGGAAAGGGAAATATCACCACGACCTGAATATGCGAGATACGCTGGATACTCAACTCAACGTGTTTGAGCGGTTTGATCCGGTAATCCCAGATGCATATAAAGATGCCCGTTTTGTGGCCCTCGGAAATATCGAGCCAAGCCTGCAGGGAAAAGTATTGCAACAGGTGAACCTGCCGGAACTTGTTGTAATGGACACGATGAATTTCTGGATTGAGGGAACTCCTGATGCTCTGAAAAAAACATTAAAAGGAGTAGATCTTTTGGTAATTAATGACTCCGAAGCTCGTGAACTGGCTGATGAACCCAACCTGATTACAGCGGCAAACAAAGTTCGTGACATGGGGCCGGAATCACTAATCATCAAGAAAGGAGAACACGGGGCACTGCTGTTTACGGGAGATGAAATCTTTTCGGCTCCTGCATATCCAATAATCGACATTTTTGATCCTACGGGTGCAGGCGATACGTTTATGGGCGGCCTGCTTGGCTGGCTCTCCTATACCAATGATTTGTCGCCACTGAATATGCGCCGGGCTGTAATCATGGGATCGGTTATGGCCAGTTTTTGCGTGGAAAAATTTGGCCCGGAACGGCTAAAGGATCTCACAGAAGAAGAGATCTACGACCGGTATAAAGAGTTCAAACGGCTAAGCGTAATTCCGGAGATTGAGTGATGATGAGAAATGAAATCGTTCTTGCATCAGGGAATCCACATAAAATTGAAGAACTGGGTGAGCTTCTGGACAACCTGGGAATTGAGCTGAAATCTACGCTCGATTACCCCGACACAGGCGAGGTGGTGGAAGACCGGCCCGACCTGGAAGGAAACGCTCTGAAAAAAGCACGGCACTGGAACGAAAAAACCGGGCTGCCCGCACTTGCTGATGATACCGGCCTTGAAGTGGATGCGCTGGAGGGCGCACCGGGCGTATACTCGGCACGATATGCTGGGGAGAACGCATCTTATGAGGAAAATACCCAAAAGCTGCTCCGCGAGATGAAGGGCATATCAGGCCGAACAGCTCAATTCCGAACAGTCATTGCATTTATCGCTCACTCTGGAGAAGAGCATTTGTTTGAGGGCGTTTGCAGGGGGGAAATCATCCGTGATAAAAGAGGAGAGAAGGGATTTGGGTACGACCCGGTGTTCCGGCCGGAGGGATTTGAAAGAACCTTCGCAGAACTCAGCAGCGATGAAAAAAACCGGGTCAGCCATCGCGGAAAGGCCACGCAAAAATTTATAGAATATCTCAAACATCAGAACCCAGATTGATGGAACCGGTTATTTTACCGTAATTTTGATCCATCACCGGGCAGACCATATTCAAAAAAACCGGTGAGGCCGATCAACAGCATCCGCCACCGGGAACGCAAAGAGTAGCCGTTTCCATATTAGCAGTAACCTTCTGCGGTGTGATGCCGCACGTCTCTTTCGCCAGGCAATCGGTCTCTTTTTGTGTGAGCCTGAAGTGATGATCCTCAAACTCTACACCATATTTTCCAATAGTGTCCGACTGGTACTCGATCTCAATGTCAAGATCGTCGCCCGTTAACAGCGGTTCAGCTTTCCTGAGGATTCCGGCAAGCTTTCCTCCGCTGAGCCTGTGATCCAGGTCATCGGCAGACCAAAGCTGCATGGTTACGGCTGACTCTTTTCTGACCGTTCCCCCGCAATCAATAAAATGCTTGGTTACAAGTCCCGCTTCGGTGATATGAAAATGAGCAGGGACAAACGAACCGTCCGGTAGCTGAAAACGTACAGGTTCATTTTGATGGAGGCAGGATTTGAATTCTGATAGTTTCATTGGAATGTGTCTGTGTTGGAAAATTATTTCATCGTAAAACTACGATTAAAAATTGTTTGATGAAAGAATGGGCGAAAATAATTTTAGTCTATGCGGAAACATTGTAGTGTCATGCCAACGGTTTAATATCGGTAGCAAGTTAATGGATGAATCATTTATGTTTGATCTGTTGATTTAGTAGAAATCGATTTTTGAAGAGCTTATCCGATGACTACAGTAACCACCAATGTTTCACCAAATCCGCATTCAGCCACTGACGGATCCAAGGTTTAGGTCCCTCAAATGCCCCTTCAACTAAACCCATTGCTTTTGCGAAATCACCCGCCTCGGGGCTCTTTGTTTG
>JAWLEH010000098.1:0-12762 GCA_041686215.1 Balneolaceae bacterium
ACATTTCGTCACGGGGCCAATATCTATATCACCAAGCCAGCGGCCTATCATGACCTCAAAGAAGTGTTGGAGAAGTCTCTGTCTGCCGTTCGTATGAACCAGAACTCTGATTTCGACAGGTCAAACTTTGTGCTGAAGATGTAGCATTCGGTGTGGGATGACCAAAGAATTCGTGTTACTTTTGAAGGACCTGGTTACGAATCATCCTCTTTAGTGCGTTCATGGCCCGGTCGGGAATGGGATGGTGGATCACTGGCCGGAAAGGTTTGCCGGAGTTCTTTATCCAGCTCATTTTTTTCTTTTTTATCCTTATTCTTTTTCTGCTGGCCGCTATTTTTTTTCTCTTCACTCATATTATTTGGGTTTATTTGCCTTGTGAGATGCAAATACCGCTGGCTAATTATCCGTAAAAGATTAATTAATCAGGTATCGCATACTTTCTCGATATAGAATGCTCAATAATAACATATTCAGTAATCAAAGCATTCAATCGTGAATGGTATTGATACCAAAACAATCAGTGTTGATTGGTTACAGAAAAGAGAAAGGGAGTAATGGATGATTTTGAGTGAAAATGGGAACTGTGGATTTCATGAGGTTCCGGTAGTCCGGAAACTGAGGTGCCAGTTATTCATCCTTCATCCATACCGGTTTGGTTTTCGACTGATGGTCGGCGCCGAGAATTTCTCTGAATAGTTCCGGTTTCCTGGCGTTTCTGTAACGGTATCCGCCGGCTTGTTTTAGCTTGTCTGACGTGAGGGTGGCCGTCGAAATATCGTCATCAAAAGATTTGATTTCTGTAAGTTGGTTACCATAGGGATCAAGCACAAGGGAATTGCCGTTTTTCAGGTGTTCCCCGTCGTACCCAATTGGATTGGTGAACGCGTAGTAGATACCATTATCGTAAGCACGGGCGGGCAGCCACCGCATCAGCCACTGCTTGCCTTTGGGCCCATCGAACTCCATTCGCAGAGGAACCGGGTCTAAATGACGGTTTTGCCACAGTTCATCGTCCACGTAACCTCGTCCCGGCATGGTTGAAGGAGTACACATGGTAACGTGAGGGGCAAACATCAATTCCGCCCCAAGCAGTGTGGTTGCCCGTACATTTTCGATGACATTGTTGTCGTAGCAGATCAACATGCCGCAGGACCACCCGTTCAGGTCGAACACGGTATACGACTCTCCGGGCGAAAGTGCAGGATGAATAAACGGATGTATTTTTCTGTGTTTTGCCAGCAGGCCGTTTTTATCCACACAAACATATGTATTGTAGTAGTTGCCGTTCTCTTTTTCTACCAGGCCTGCAAGAACGGGCATATCATAATTGCGGGATATGCGTATGAGCTCCCGGGTACTTTCACCGTCAGGTACGGTTTCAGACAGCTCGTCCAGCTCATCAATATCCAGGTTTTTCAGATGAGTGTATGCTGTTACGGACAATTCGTGAAAGCTGATCAACTCCGCGCCTGATTTTTTTGCCCGGGCAGTGAGCTGATCAATAACGGATAGATTGTAGGCTTTATCTCCGTCTTCAGGCTGAAACTGGGCTACCGCTATGTTGAGTGTTCGCATTTGAAGTGATGTGTGATTCGTATGAACATAAAGATTGGATTGCTGATAAAATACAAAACAAGAGCGAACCTGAAACTTCGTTCAACCGGTATTGGTGACGAGGTTTTTGCCGGTCACTTTATACTGCACTTATTTTGATGTACCTAATCGGATTCAGTACTGGTTTCCAAAATCGTCCAGCAGCGAAGGCCTTCGCGTGTAAATGCGATAATTTCGTTATTACCATCGCCATAAAGATCGCCAATTTTTGGATAGCTCATGCCTGTGGTTGGAAGATCGTAAAGCCTTTCATTGGTAAGTATATTCCAGGCGTAGAGTCGGCCAAAATCGGCAAGTGTTACAAGGTCTAACCGCTGGTCGGTATTAATATCAACCAGTTGCGGGGGGAATGAACCGGAGCCAGGTTGTCCCATGGATTGTGTGAAACGCAGAATTCCATCTGTGTTGTAGAGAAATACCGACCCGTTTCCGCTTTGTAAAAGGATGACATCTTCACGGAAAAATCCGCCTTCGTCCCGCAGTAAGATATTTTCAACTCTGGGTGCAGCGTTTAAACTGCCCGAGGAAATCTGAAGTTTCTGGGTGATCAGTGAGTCTCCCGAGGAATCCGTTACCAGACTATCTGCAAAAAGCTGGGTAGTGCCAACGGAGTAAAGGTTTCCGTCTCTGCCTGCACTCAGCAGGTGCTGATCAAATACTGTCGGTGACCCATAAATAGAGCTTTCCATGAAAAGCGGAAAACCGTCGGGGCTGTTTCCGTTTACTTCCCACGCATGAATAGTGTTTTCAGCTACAGCAAAAATCGTTCGTTCGTCGCCGAAAACCTCGATGGCAGGCATATCGGTTATAACAGTATTCACCTCCTGAGGCCATCCGGAAATGGCGTTACCACGAGAGTCTAATATATGAAGGTTCCGGTCGGCTGTGGCAACCACTACCTCTGCAACACCGTTTCTTGTAACGTCCTCTATGATAAGCGGAGTGGTGATCTCTTCATTCAATGTGAGCGGAAAGTTTGGCAGTGGTGAGCCGCTTGAGTTCCAGGCGAAAATTTTATTTCCGGCTGCTTGCAGAATCACGTTTTCGTTATTGCCATACCAGTCGAACACAACGGGCGGGCCAACCGGGGTATCTCCGCCGGTGGAAACCTGGAGGACCTCCGTTCCGTCTGTGGCAAGCGTATATACATTACCTGACGTGGTAGTGAAAATCACCTCTTCCCTGGAGTTGGATGTGATATCAGCAAACACCGGTGTGCCGGTAATATCATCAGAGCTGACGGGAAATACCCACCGTTCTCTGTAAGGCTCATCCGTAACTTCACGCTGGTATGAGTTGAATGTAACATCCACAGATTCAGGTGATTCACTCACAGTAGACATCACAAAGAGATCAAGATTTGACGAAATAGCGCCAAAATAGTTTTGCGGAAAAAGCCAGGGCTGTATATAGGTGCCGAACAGCCTCATATCTACATAGGTGAGGGAACTCAGATCTTCCTGCAATTCATCACGTACCATCATGTAATCGTCATCGTAGAACATGACACGGCGCCTCTGGGCATCACCGGGTACATTCTCGGCCAGCCCTCTGCGCTGTGCGAGTACGGCAATATCCCGGTGGATGTGCAGAAAAAAGTCGGTCAAGGTGTTCAGTTCTGAGCCCAGAAGTGTACTGAGCCACTCACTGCGTAAAATGTACGTATTGCCATCGCGCTCAACTTCGTCAAGGTCGGCTAACCTGGAGAGCTGACTTCGCAACTCCTGCGAATCACGAAGCCTGCGCATAAACAGGTACTCGCTGGTACTTTCCGCACCTGATTCGGCGAACGTTACAAAGGCCGTTTCGTCATCAAGAGATGAGGCTATTCCCCGCCAGATATCCGGGTTATCCGAAATAAACCGATCGGTTTCTGTTGATGGTTCACCTTCGTTTGGCGGAACGGATCGAGGTTCAAGCTGAAATATTGAGAAAGCGGCTGCATTATCCGGTACATAGCGGTCTAACAAAAACTCTTTCGGCTCGGAACGAATAGCACGCAATAATACGGATGGATTATCCTCTAAAGTCAGATTGCCGTTCAGCGACCAATTTCCCTCTTCTTCGTTATTGGTGAGGCTCATATGGATAGGCAAACCGCCATCAAACGTATTGTAAAGAAAGGGCCTGCTGGAAATCTGAGCGAGCTGAGTGACCCAGTTGGGCAGTGATTCAGTATTGGCAATAAAAGTGCCGGGTTCGATATTCTCTGCCGCGAGCTGCATTCGTTTTTCAGGTTCCAGAAGTGACCGGATAGAATTTTCAATACCCAGGCTTGATTCGGAAAAAAGTGTGTAGTTACCGCTGTTTGCGATAAATAACTCACGGTCTGATACAGAAATCCGTTCAATCGTGTGTTCATTGAATTCGTAGAAATTCTGAGCAAACTCCTGCTGGTGTTCATCTTTCAGGTAATCGACCATTCCGGGCTGGTGTTCAACAATCCATACAGGCTGCCAGTCGTTTGAACGGTCGGTATACAGAACGATGGCGAACACGCGTATATCGGTATCAACCCCCTCACCGATATTCCCGGCAACCTGTACAGCTGATGAGGTTACATCATCGATAAAAGGCATATACGGGGCGTCAAGTAGGTCTGTTATGGTGTTATTTTCTTCCGGTACAATCAGAAAAGGGGCTTCATCAGGGAGCAGGTCAGTCCAGCTGCCGGCAGTCCTGTTCGAGCATCCGGAGAGTAATAAAAGCAGCAAAAATAATCCCCCGGCAACGGCACGGGCAATCGGGTGAAAAATATGCACAGCTGATAATAAGTTTGTTAAGAATGGGTTAATAGCATAGCTTAATACAAAATCAGACTATTTGTTCCTGTTAAACAGGTGCATTAAGGTAAAAAACTTTTCTGTTAATGAGTTTTCTGAATCCTCTGTTTTTATTTGCATTAATTTCTGTGGGTATTCCGCTGCTGATATACCTCCTAAACCTGCGAAAACCTAAAAAAGTACGCTTTTCCACGCTGGCATTTTTTGAGTCTCTGAAGAGTACGTCGCTTCGGAAAATTAAAATCAAACGCTGGCTGCTGCTCGCTGTGAGAATGCTGGCTGTTGCCGCGTTGGCATTAGCTCTTGCAAATCCTTTCCTACCATCGGGCATGGGCCTGATGAACAGCGGAGAGCCGGTTATTATTGGAATTGTTGTTGATAATAGCCCGGGTATGGGACAAATTGACCGAAACGGGCCCTATCTTGAGCAGGCAAAAGATGCAGCAGATCAGTTGATTGGCATGCAGGAATCCGACACGCGTTTTGTCCTGAACAGAACCAACGGTGAATCGCTGACGCTTCCCTACCTTAGTAAGGCCGCAGCCGGACGTGAAGTGGCCGATCTGGAAATAGTCCGCTCAGGTAATTATACACACCAAACAATCAACGAAGTGGTTCGGCAGCTTGAAAATGCTCCAGAGCCCAATAAAATACTTTATATTCTGTCAGACGGGCAACTTTCGCAGTTCGGGAATATTGAGCAGCTTGGCTATGATGATCCAAAAGACGATATCATGGTGCGAATGCTGCAGCTGGGTGATGCAGAGCCGGCAAATATTGGTATCCGAAATGTGGAGGTAGAATCTTCGGAAGGGGAGATCTACCTGAGAGCGTCCGTTATGAATTACGGGAATCAGCGCTCGGGCAGCCGTTTCTTTAATGTAACTGCAGGAGATGAACTTATTGCCCAGGAAATGGTGGATATCAGCGGCGGTGAAACTGAAGAATTCCGTTTTGAAATGCCACAAACCGATGATCAGGCACTGCAGGTGACGCTTGAAGTTGAAGGGGATGAACTGGTTTTTGATAACACATTCTATTCTGCAATTCAGCTTCCGGAGCAGCGAAATGTGCTGTATGTGGGAGAAAGCAGAACAGGCAATTCCGAGTTTCGGTCGTACCTGAAACCATTGCTTGAGGCATCTGCAGAAAACAACGACCGGTTCCGTGTTGAGTTTGATACAGTTGACGAACTTTCGCCCGACCGTTTTCAGGAGATGGATGCTATTGTTCTGGATGGTTTGAGCTCAATCCCCGATTACCTTTCACAGGCAATCATCGAGCAGGTACAGGCTGGGACGGGTTTATTGCTTCTGCCTGCAGCCGAAGGGTCTATACAAAACTATAACCGGCTGCTCTCATTAAGTGATGCCGGACAATACACCGATTTAGTGGGGTCGTACGGCTCTTTTGAGAGGAACGACCAATTATCGCCACCGGAAGAGGGGCACCCGGTTTTGGATGGAATGTTTGAACTGCAATCGGGTGAAGAAGTCCGGGTGAACCTTCCTGAACTTTTCTATTATTACAGGATCAATACGGTTGAAGGGCAGGCATCTGTTCCAATACTCACCTCTCGCACAGGTAATGTAATACTAAATGAGGTGGATGTGGGAAACGGCACGCTGGTGTTGTCTGCAATTGGAAGCGATCCGGGCTGGTCGAATTTTCCGGTAAAACCTCTGTTTGCCCCCCTTTTTTACCGCACTGTTGATTACCTGGCAGGCGGTGAAGAGGCCGTATTGAACAATCATCAGTTGGGTACACCATTTGATACAACTCTTTCAGGAGCGGTTTCGGGATCGGTTCAGATAAATGCCGGGGATGATGAACTTATACCTTCAACCCGTCAAACGTTTTCCGGGCTGAACGTGTTTTACGAGGCGAGAGAGTGGCAGCCGGGCTGGAAAACACTTACTTTTGGTGATACTGAACAGATTTTTGCATCTAATATTGATGCAATGGAATCAAATCTTGAAACGTTAACTGAACAGGAACTGGAAAATCTATTTACACCCTTTTTCAATTCGGTTCAGGTGAGCCGGCCCGGAGGGGACAGTGAGGAGCTTTCAACGGAACTCGCATCGGCCTCCATTGGAAAAGAGATTTGGCACTTTTTTATTATTGCAGCAATCATTTTATTACTACTTGAATCAATGATATCCCGGCATTACAAAGCCGAAACCATTTCATGATGAATATATTAACCGAAATTTACAGCCTTTTTGTTCTGTTGCTTGCGCTTTTCACGCTTGCGGCAACATTTCTTGCGCTCTATTCTGTTAGCAATGTTGTTCGTTTACGGAATGTGCGCATGAGCTGGAATTCAGGCAAGCTTGGCGGATACCCCCTTTTCTCGACCTTGTTTCTGCTATCTGCTGTTTCAATTGTTTCAGTTTCCGTTACGTATGGCTTAAATGATTACTACGTCATATTTGCATGTTATTTGTGGATGGGCGTCAGCTGGTGGATTTCAAGCTACATTGCCTCAAAAACCTATATTACTGATCACGGTATTGTAAAAAATATCAATGACCCTTCTCAAACCATAGCCTGGCATCAAATTTGTGATTATGTAGAGAGACCCAGATCCCGGGGATCCGATTACTTATTTATGTATCAAAACCGGGAAAGCAACGAGGTGACTAATCGAATGGTAACACGGCTCGAGCTGTATGTGCCGGACCGAAAGGTGAGAAAGTTTGAAAAAATTGTCTCCCTCAAAGTTGGAAAATTTCTTTCATCGGTTTCCGATCTCTCGATTGATATCAAAGCACTTGAATAATTCATACTAATTTAGGTACCATCAAATTTGTTAGAAGACGTTAGAAAACCTTCCCTAACCAGGGAGAAAGCTATTCTCGTTGGTATTTACGGACCTGATACCCCCAAATGGCTGGCCAAAGAATATCTGGAAGAACTTGAACTCCTGGCCGACACTGCAGGTGCTGTCAGCACGGAAAAAGTGCTTCAGAATCGTCCGCATCCCGACCCGTCCACATACGTTGGAAAAGGAAAACTGAACCAGTTAAAAGCTCTGATCAGTGAAACAGGCTCTGACCTGATTATTTTTGATGACGATCTGACAGCCACACAAATTCGAAATATCGAAAAAGGAACAAACACAAAGGTATTGGACCGCAGCGGACTGATTCTCGATATTTTTGCATCGCGTGCGAAAACATCCGCAGCCAAAACACAGGTGGAACTGGCACAGCTGCAGTATCTGCTTCCCCGCCTCACCCGTTTCTGGACGCACTTGTCGCGTCAAAAAGGAGGGATTGGAACAAAAGGCCCGGGTGAAACCCAGATTGAAACAGACCGCCGGCTGATTGGTGACAGAATATCTACTCTTAAAGACAAGCTTGAAAAGCTCGATAAACAGAGAACCACGCAGCGCAAAGGGCGTAAGGGTAATCCGCGGGTGGCGCTTGTGGGTTATACAAATGCTGGCAAATCAACGCTGATGAACGCGTTGACAAAAACAGATGTGCTTGCTGAGGACCGGTTGTTTGCCACACTCGACTCAACCGTACGCAGGCTGGAGCTAGAAAATCACGATGTTTTGCTGTCTGACACAGTTGGTTTTATCCGAAAGCTGCCGCATAACCTTATTGAAAGTTTCAAATCCACGCTCGATGAAGTGCGTGAGGCTGATCTTCTGCTGCATGTAGTGGATGCCTCATCCCGGTTGGTAGATGATTACATTGAGGTTGTTGAGTCTACGCTCGGGGACCTGGATGTAACCGGCACAAAAAGCGTACTCGTTTTTAATAAGATAGACCTTGTGGAACCGGCCCGTTTAATGGAACTGAAGAAAAGTTTTCCCGGTGCACTGTTTGTTTCTGCCGAACGGGCGATAGGGCTCGATAAACTGCAAAATCATATTGAGCACAAAATTGAAGAGGATTACGAAACGTTTATCTTTAAAGTACCCGCTGAGCATTACAAAGCTGTGGCCTTTTTGCATGATGCCGGTGTGGTGGAAGATGAACAGTTTGAAGGAAATTATGTTATTATCAGAGGAACCATTAAAGACAGCGATCGTATGAAATTTAAGTCGATGTTAGAAAAACTGGAAACAGCGTTAACCTGATCCCCATTTACCGTGTTAGCTAAACAGATACTAAGTCAGTCTTTTACACCTCTTTTTACAAACGATAAGGCGAGTTCCGCGCTTGCCAAAATGGAGGCCTGGCAAACAGCCAATATTCCTGTTGCGGAACCCGCCACGAAGAAGGTTATTGGGCAGGTTACCCTTGATATGCTCACTGATCTGGAGGATGAGTCGATTCCTCTTTCCGAGTTTAATCTGGCTCCTCCGATTTATGCATTCCAAAACCAGCATCTTTTTGAAGTGGCCCGGCAAATGTTGTCTAAAGAGGTGCGTATTATTGCAGTTGTTGATTCATCCGAATCTATAGTCGGAATCATAGAGAAGAAAGATCTGCTGGAGGCCTTTTCTCAGATGCTCAATATTTCCACTCGCGGATCGGTTATATCCGTGGAACTGGGTGAGGCGGAGTATACACTTACAAAGCTCGTGAATTTAATTGAAACAGAAGGTGCAAAAATTCTCGGCCTCACGGTAGAACACTCCAGGGGAGAAGAATCAGGTATTCGGGTATCGATAAAGCTGAACCTGCAGGATACATCAGCGGTGGTTTCTTCACTGAACCGGCACGGCTACATGACCACGACAGAAAACCGTGATGATCTGCTCCAGTTAGATATGAGCTCAAGAGCTGACGAGTTGCTTCGTTACCTTGATTTGTAACGACTGATGTGTCTGCATCAAAATGTCTCAAATCTGCCAGATTTGAGTATTAACTTTACACATAATTATTTTAGCCAGATTGCGGGAACAAAATCAGTGAAGTTAATATATTGTGAATCTATACATTAGTGAACCGGCAACCTCAGGATTTTCATGAACCGCATTTTACGATCTGTATCCCGGACAGCGATTTTATTTCTTCTACCGGTGGCTGCAATAGCTCAGCACGAACCTACATCCGGCCAAACAACGTTGCAGGAGGGAATTCATCTTTTCGAACAAGGCCTCTTTCAGGAATCCGCGACATTTTTCGAAAAAGCTATCATTGAACATAAAGGAGATGTTCAGCAGGAAGAACTTGCCTCTTTTTACTACACACGAAGTCAAACCCGCCTCGATTCTTCCATAACGGGACGGGTGGCGGAACAGTATATCAGCGATTATCCCAAGAGCAGGTACTCAGCTGTACTGCTTCGGGATCTGGCCGAACAGCACCAGCAACGGGGTGAACTTGACCAGGCGATTGCCCGGATGCAGCAGGCCCTGAACTACCCGCAGACATCGGCTCGAAAAGCCCGGCTCTATTACTCTATTGCAGAAACAGCCGCTGAAAACGGGCAGAATGATCTTGCAAGAGCTACGTTCCTTGAATTGTCAGACGAATTTCGACGTTCAGAGTGGTCTCCGAAGGCGCTCTATGCCCGCGGACGCCTTTTTCTGGAAGATGAAAAATATGAAGAGTCGTCGGAGGCCTTTGAGCTGCTTCGTGAACGCCACCCTTTCGACCCGATGACCCGGCGCATTGGAACGGCCCTGGGCGAATCATACTATCAGCAGCGCCGCTACAACGAAGCCATCGAAGCTCTCGAGCGTGAAATATCCACCCTTGATGATGAAAATCGCTCAAAGGCTGTATTTTTAATTGCGGAAAGCTACAATGCGCTGAACAATTTTGAAGAAGCCACCCGGTATTACCGCATGTACATTAATCGTGCTGAAGATGCCGAACAGGAGCGTATTGCACACTACGGCCTTGGGTGGGTGTATCATAAACAGGAAATTTATCACTGGGCTGCTGATGCATTTGGCAAAGCCTCTGCAGGGAGCGACGACGTGGCCAGGAAAGGGTTGTATTACCAGGCTGTAAACAACAAGCTGGCCGGCAGATACCAGCGTTCTCTGGATGCATTCCGTGAGTTTGGCCAAAGGTTTTCAGAGGGCGTGTTTTTCGAGCAGGCCTATTTTGAGTGGGCGATAACCGCATTTGAAGCGGGCCGTTACGGTGAGGCAATAGAAGCTCTTCTGCCTCTTGCAAGAGAGTACGAATCTCTTGATGAACCCGGTAAAGTCCTCACCTTCCTGGGCGAAGTTTATTTTGCCAACTCAGAATTTACACGCGCACTCGAAACGTTCGAATTGGCCGAATCCATCACCGATCTTGATGATGCACTAAAACGCCAGGCCCGGTTTCAGAAAGCGTGGGTCCAATACAGTAACCAGGCCTACAGGCAGGCACAGCCCGAGTTTGAGGCCGTCTATAACGAATGGCCCGGAAGTGAACTTGGAAAAGAAGCTCTGTTCTGGAGTGCAGACGCACATTTTCAGTACGAAAACTACGGGCCGGCATCGGAGCAGTTTTCCCGGTTTGTGGATGAGGCACCCGACCACGAACTGATTGGTGCAGCAAAATACGCGCTTGGGTGGTCGTATTTTAAGATGGGCGACTACGAAAATGCCACCGGACCACTCATTGATTTTATTGATAATTATGACCCTCCATCTATTGCGCTGTTCCCCTACGATACCGACACGAAACTGCGGGTAGGAGATGCATTTTATGCCCAGGGGGAGTACAGTGAAGCTCTGGAATATTACAATGACACGATCGGGGCAGATCCCGGCGGGGATTACGCGATGTTCCAGGTCGGAAACAGCTATTACCGAATGGATCGGAATTTTGAAGCGGTAACCCAGTTCCGGCGTCTTCTTCGAATTTATCCTTACAGCAGTTTACGCGAACAGGCGCAGTATAACATCGCCTATATTTATCTGAACACGGGCAACTACGACCAGGCGGTGGAAGAATTCAATACTGTGATAGAACGGTTCCCAGGTACGGAGTGGGCAGCCCGTGCACAATACAATATCGGTGATTCCTACTACAACGCGGGCGAATACGACCGGGCCATCGAAGAGTACAGCAAAGTCCTTGAAGGGTATCCACAAAGCTCATATATCCTTGAAGCAGTAAACGGAATTCAGTTCTCCCAACTTTCTGCAGGTGAGCAGGATTCAAGCACTGATGTACTGGAAGAATTTTTGAATGAAAATCCTACCTCCGAAACGGCCGACCGCCTGCGGTTTCGGCAGGCAGAAAATACACTGCAGTCTGGTGATTATGAAGCTGCAGTATCAGAATTTCGGCAGTACTTACGTATCACCAATCAGCAGGAGATGATGCCGGAGGCTTATTTTAACCTGGCAGATGCCTATCAGCGAATGGGGCAGCCCGGAGATGCAGTAGAAGCGTACAGAACCATCATGAATGAATTTCCTGACTCAGATCGCGCCGCACCAGCCATGGCAGAACTGGGCCAGCTTCTTTTAGATCGAGGTGAATATGGAGAAGCAAGGGAGGTATTTGAATCCCTGGCAGATGATAATTCCAGGTATCAGCAAGAGGCTTACCTTGGTATCGGACGGGCAGCTCTTGAACTTGATGACCTGAATACGGCCCGGCAGTATTTTGAGCGTGTTCTTTCAATCAACGAAGAGAGCGGCTCTGCACAGTCCGGGCTTGGAAAAGTACTGCTTGCAGACGGGCGAACTGAGGAAGCACGGCGTCTGTTTTCAGTCGTGGCAGAAAATAACACAACGGAAGTAGGCGCAGAGGCGCAATACCTGCTTGCCAATACACATCTTGAAGAAGGAAACCGTGAACAAGCCGTTGAGGAATTTTCACGCGTTCAGGTTTTGTTCGAAGCGTACGATACCTGGGTGGCGGAAGCGCAATATCGCACAGCCGAAATTTATATCCGCGAAGGCCGGCGAGGTGATGCCGTCTCCTTGCTTAACTCGATTGTTGAGAATTATCCCGAAACGGAAGGCGCAGAAAAAGCCCGCGAACTTTTAAATGATAACTGACAGCTCAATGACCGAAACCGTAAAACCGGCGGCATCACTTAACGGAACTCTATCACTTCCTGCTGACAAATCTATTTCTCATCGCTCTGTTTTATTTGCATCCATATCTAATGGACGTAGTGAGATCAGGAAGTACTCTCCAGCGGCTGATCCGGCCAGCACCATTAGTTGTATGAGGCAACTTGGTGTGAACATTGAACAGGACGAAACCAGCGTGACGGTGCATGGAGTTGGCCGTGAGGGGCTTGTTTCTCCTTCTGAACCGCTGGATTGCGGAAACTCGGGAACGACGATGCGTTTGCTGAGCGGTATTGTGGCTGGTGCCGGAATCGAAGCAGAGCTGGTTGGTGATGAGTCTCTCTCAGCGAGAACAATGAAACGAATTATCACACCTCTGCGGCAAATGGGCTGCAAGATTGAGGCACGAAATGATGAGTTTGCCCC
>JAWLEH010000221.1:0-2839 GCA_041686215.1 Balneolaceae bacterium
CTCCTTGTTTATGCTTGCGGGTTGAATCAAGGAGATCCTTCGACTCCGCCACCGGCGCTGCCGCTTCGGTGTCTTCGCTCAGGATGACAAGGGTGCCTTTTATCTATGGGCGGCGCATCAGGGCAAGAGGTTGGCCAAAGATTTTGAACTGCGCCGCCCGCTATTCTACCCACTGCGATATGTCATCCCGAATAAATGAGCGGAGCGAATGCATGGAGGGATCTCCCTTTGATGGGCAGGAGTCTGATGTCTGAACAGGGAGATTCTCCGGTTCGCTTTTCTGTTAGAGAATGACAATACTATAGGCCGGCACACCAAACATAAAATTCAGAAACTGACGACAGATCTTGGAGATAGGTTTCTTGAGATGATTGAGAGTGATGATTAAATCGTAAAAATCACATGTTATCACTTTTGTATATATTGATGAAATAAATCAGCCACATGCCAACTACACTCAACATAAAACCTGAATTATTGCAATGGGCCATATCCAGGGCTGGCTATAGGTATGAGGAGTTTTTTGACAAGTTTCCGAGAGCTCAAGGCTGGCTGGAAGAGGAAAAAAGACCAACCCTGCCACAGCTTCGCGATTTTGCAAAAAAAGCTCATGTTCCTTTTGGATACTTGTTTCTTCAGGAACCACCGGAGGAAACGCTCCCTATACCGTTTTTCAGAACCATTGGCGGAGAGACGGACCGGGTAGGAGTGAACTTACGTGATACGATTCTGAATCTACAGCAGCGGCAGGAGTGGATTCGGGAAACTCTTGTAGAACAGGGAGAGGAACCATTGGCATTTATTGGTAGGTTCACTTCCCAGGACGACATTGAGGCGGTAGTTCAGGATATCAGGAAGACACTCGGATTAGAGAATAATTGGGCCGCCCGGCTGCCGAATTGGGAAAAAGCACTTCAACACCTGGCGGATAAAACGGAGGAGGCTGGTATCTTCATTATCTTCAACAGCGTGGTGGATAACAACACTCATCGTCCAATAGCTGTGGAAGAGTGTCGTGGTTTTGTGATGTGTGATGAGATTGCACCTTTCATGTTTGTCAATTCCGCCGACAGCAAATCTGCTCAAATGTTCACCATTGTACATGAATTGGCTCATCTGTGGATTGGTGAAAGTGCGGGGTTTGATTTTCGTCAGCTACAACCTTTCCAAAATGAAGTAGAATTATATTGTGACGCTGTAGCTGCTGAGTTTTTGGTTCCGGCAAAGGACTTTGAGAATCAGTGGAAAGAAACACAGGATTTCGAAGAACTGGCGGAGTTTTTTAAAGTCAGCCAGATCGTTATCGGCCGGAGAGCATTGGATACAGGAAAAATAAGCCGTGACAAATTTTTTGAGTTCTACAACGATCATATTGCTAAATATAGACAGCGCAAAGAAGATCAGGGAAGCGGGGGAAACTTCTATGCGACTCTACGACGACGCTTGAATCCACGGTTTCTTGAGACTGTTCACCGGGCAGTAAAAGAGAATAAGCTGCTATATAAACATGCCTATGAGTTAACCGGTCTGAAAGGGGACACGTACCAAACAGTCGTAAATAGATTCAATCTCTGATGGCTGTATACGTGCTCGATGCAAATATTTTTATTCAGGCTCACCGGTCAACTTATCCACTGGACATTGCAACTGGTTTTTGGAATGCATTAAAGCAACTGGCTAATAACGGGCTTATCATCAGTATTGATAAGGTCGAAGATGAGATTGACAGAAACGAAGATGAGCTAAAGGAATGGATTGATGTTAATCTGGCGGATGATTTTTTTAAAACAACCAATGATCAGCCAGTATTAGATAAATATGGATTACTGGCACCGTGGGCAGAGTCCAAAGCGGATCATTATCAGCGTGGGGCCATTGATGAGTTTTTAGAATTTGATAGAGCGGATGCATGGCTCGTGGCCTATTGTATGTCTACAGGCGACACTCTGGTGACACAAGAAGTAAGTAACCCGAGTCAGAAAAACCGGATTCCATTACCGGAGCCGTGCAATTACTTTGAGATACGCTATTGCAATATGATTGAAATGTTCAGGGAGTTGGGGGTAACGTTTTAGAAATACGCATTTTTTTGGCGATAACGGGCAGATTAGTACAATTCATTCTTTATGTCTTACAAATGCCATGTAAAGAAATCGCCGTTTTCTTTGCACATTAGATTTTCATGTAAAGAATTCACCGAATTTTTACATATTAGATGCAACTACGTAATATCATCAAGTTAACATGTCCAACTTTCAATTCCTCACAGACGACTGGCCCGAGTTTGCCGATGACGCCAAGACCGTGGAGAAGCTGGTGCGGTTTGATCCGAAATCGGCATGCGGCCGGGCGCGGAATTTAATTGAACAGGTTGTTCTCTGGATGTATGAGAATGATGAAGACCTCGAAATTCCGTTCGACACCTCTCTCTACAACATCACCAACCAGATTGAATTCAAGAAAATCATCGGGTATACGATCTATGAAAAGATCAACCTGATCCGCCGGACGGGGAATAACGCTCTTCATGAAGGCAAGCGGGTGCCGGAAACGCAGGCGATGGCGATCTGCGAAGAGGTGTTTCATGTGATGTACTGGCTCTACAAAACTTACCGGTGGGAGGATCAGCAGATTGAGGATCATACGTTCAGCGCAGAGCTTGTGCCGGATATCGAAGACCAGCCGTCGGTAGATCCGGAAGAGATCAACAAGCTTCAGCAGCAGATGGAGGAGCGGGCAGATGAGCTTCGCCACCTTCAGCAATCGCTCGAAGAAAAGAATGAGGCCCTGGAGCAACGCAATCGGGAAATCAAGCAGATGCGCCTGCAAACTCGCAAGT
>JAWLEH010000016.1:0-3223 GCA_041686215.1 Balneolaceae bacterium
AGTTAAGATATGTAAGCGCTACTCGATGAGTTTCACCTATTGGATGGCCTTTGCATTAAACCACTTATGAGTAAATTCAGTTCTTTATTTTGAGCTGATATACTACTTTCGGAAGGATTGAAAGTTTCTCAGATGAATTGAGATATGCCCTTTGAGAAAATACATCGTAATTATTTTCCTCAATTTTATCAAGGATACGGCAGTAATTTTCCCTGGCAAGAAGTACAGGAAGCCGGCTGTCGCTGTTCAGCATAGCTATTCCTTTGTCAGCCTCCTTGTAATACCGGCGTGCGCGCTCAATTTGAAACTTCATAAACTCAATAAATTGCGGAGTAATGTCTCTACGGAGCAGGGAATCATGCCGAATATTAAATCGCTTCAGTTCTTCAGACGGTAGATAAATACGGTCTCTTTTCAGGTCTTCACCTACATCACGCAGGATATTGGTGATTTGCATCGCGATTCCAAGATCCACAGCATAATCCAGGGCTTTTCGGTTGCTGTACCCAAAAACTTCACTGGTCATCAAACCAACGACGGAGGCAACTTTATAGGAATAATCATAAAGCTCATTAAAGGATTCATATCGGCTTTTATAAAGATCCATCGACACACCTTCCATCAATAACAAAGGCAAATCCAATGAGATATGGTACCGCTTCAAAGTATCTGAAAATGCAATGAGGATGGGGTCATTCTGTTCTACTCCGCGATACGTGTTCTCAAGGTTTTTCCGGAAGGTCTTCAGGCGCTCATCAATTTCAAGATGGCTTATTTCGTTGTTTTCTATCAGGTCTTCTGCTTCATCCACAAGGTCGTCGAGGTAGCGACACAGTCCATAAATCGCGAAAATACTTCTCTGCTTGTGATTCGGCAAAAAACGGGTAGCCATATAGAATGTTTTGGCATGGATCCGTGTAATCCTCCTGCAGTGAGAATAGGCTGATTGCAAGTTCAGGTCGTCAATTTCAGAAATCACCCCCCGGTGAAAGTGAGTCTTCTCATAAATAGGCCTGAAAATAGATATGGGCATACGCAGAAGGCTGTTCATAAAGGTAATCTACCTTGGTTTAGACGGTTACGATGCGGAATTCTATCCTTATGAATGTTTTGAAAACCGCGTTTCGTTCCTGAACAAAGAATTAAAGTATTTATGTTGAGATAATTTCATTATTTTTGCCAATTGAATAAACTAACTATCTGTATACGCAATAAGTTCTCCTAAAGTTATCATATCAACACATGTCACGTCAAAAAAAAATCACCATATACCAGGTAGCCCAGAGGGCGGGGGTTGCTATTTCAACCGTTTCAAGAGTTTTAAACAATTCGCCCAACGTTTCACAGTCTACAAAAGACAAAGTAAATAAAGCAATTAAGGAATTAAATTTCAGGCCTCAGGTTAGTGCACGAAACCTTGCCAGCCGGAAACCTCAAATGCTGGCGATTGCTGTGCCATCATTTACAACCCCCTATTATACCGAGGTACTCAAAGGGGTAAAAGATGAGATTTCAGATCTTGATCTCGATATTGTTATATACAATACCGGCTCAAAGAATCCTGAGGAAGGAGTCGAAAACTTCTTTAACCGCGGCACAGCCGATACCATCATTACAATCAGCATTGATATAACCGATACGGTGCATCAGCAGCTCCAGTCGTCCGAGGTGCCAATTGTATTGATCGGCAGCTCGCATCCGATGTATAACTATTTTGATCTGAATAATAAAAAAGGTGGTTTTCTTGCCGGAGAACATCTCGTAAAGCAAGGCTATAAAAGAATGGGGGCGATTCTACCGGCAGTTCAAACAAAAGCTTCTCAACTTCGCCACCAGGGTTTTGTAGATGCTTTGAAGGAGTTTAAAATGCCGGTTGAAGAGAAGTTTTTTATACGCGGAGAAAGTACAAAACACGCAGGGTTTACGGAAGAAGCCGGTTTTGAAGCAATTTATGACTTCGACAAACTGGAAGAATTTCCCGATGCTATTTTTTGCGGTAATGATACTCTGGCCATAGGTGCATACCATGCAATCAGTAAGCTGGGTATGAAAATCCCAGATGATATTGCGATTATGGGATATGATAACATCAAGTTCACCAAGTATCTTGACCTTTCAACGATTGATCAGAAAATGTACAGTGTTGGAGTTGAAGCAACTAAACGACTTGCCCAAATTATCCGTAACGACGACCAGCAGAAAGTGCAGAAGACCATTGATCCGGTCCTGATACCAAGAGGTTCAACCCGACGTAAAAAATGATTCACGAAGAAAAAAAACAGCATCATCTCAGACACTGCATAAAAAAAACATCCTGCCCGCCTGCTGGCCAACCCTACCGGGGAAAAGTGCGGGATGTATATACTTTAAGCGATTCAAAACTTGGAATCGTCGTTACTGACCGCATTAGCGCGTTCGATCATATTATGAACGAAGCGATTCCTTTTAAAGGCCAGATTCTAAACCATCTTTCGGCCTTTCAATTTCAGGCGGTATCGGATATCGTGCCAACACACCTGATTGATGTTCCACATCCCAATGTATCGATTGCCAAAAAATGTGAACCTATACCGATTGAGGTTGTTATCCGGGGATATCTTACCGGGCACGCCTGGCGTGAATACAATGCCGGAAAGCGAGAACTCTGTGGAACTCCAATGCCGGCCGGTATGCGTGAACATGAAGCCTTTAGTCAACCCATACTCACTCCGGCAACAAAAGCCGAAGAAGGCCATGATGAAGATATCAGTCCCCGTGAGATACTGGACCGTGGCATCGTTGATGAAGCACTTTGGAATCAGATTGAAGAGAAAGCCTTTCAACTGTTTGAACGGGGTACCGAAATTGCCCATGACAAGGGTTTAATTCTGGTAGACACCAAGTATGAATTCGGGCTATTTGATGGAGAGTTAACTCTTATTGACGAAGTTCATACAACAGATTCCTCCCGTTATTTTTACCTTGAAGGGTACCGGCAAAAGCTGGATGCAGGCGAACCTCAAAAACAGCTTTCTAAAGAGTTTTTACGCGAATGGCTGATGGAGAAAGGATTTAGCGGTAAAGAAGGACAAGAATTACCTGCTTTACCTGACTCTTTCCGCTGGAGCGTCTATGAACGATATAAAGAACTGTATGAAGTTCTTACAGGTAAATCTTTTTCACCAAAAGAAACATCAGGTTTTAAGCAGACACTGGAAACCATCTTCAAACCCTGGATATAAAA
>JAWLEH010000016.1:3323-46900 GCA_041686215.1 Balneolaceae bacterium
AAACCCTGGATATAAAAAATCCCTCTCGGTCAGGAGAGGGATTTTGCTGTGTTCTCAAATACACTATAAGCATAGTGTTAACTACCCGATCCATCTATCGGATATTCTTAATAAATTTTTTTTACGAGGCGCTTTTCAACTATATATAAAGTTGTTCGTCAGCTGCTACTACGTAGTTTTGCCTACTTTTTTGTTTCGTATCAGGATACGATTCATAAAATAACAAAGCGCCTGTAGCAGTATGGAGTACAGATGAGTAAAACTGTACCACAAAAGCCAATTAACCTTTTTTATGCCTGCCCGTACGCTTTTTCACCTACGTTTAGAGCACATTTTACTTATCGGATAAAAATTAAAAGACTTAACTGCTTTCTGACAAAAACATGATTTTTATATAAACGAAAGCCTGCTGATCTGAATAGACAAGTGATTTATACTGAATAATCCGGGCTAAACAACAGTTTGAATCACCTATACGCACAGATTTATTTTTAGCTGAACAGTTTGCCCGAATCACAATATTCAATTACGCAGATAACTGCTGTTTTTTGAATCTTGTCATTTGGTGCCGAATCCGATATCAAATCAGTGGAAGACAGGAATAACAAAGTAAGTCCCAGATACCCACTGCCCACAGAGAGTTTATAAAGGTGCGTTTTGTACTTCGTCTGACGCAAAATTTGTTACCCGCATAGGGTAGTGTCATTCATAAAAGATAAGACAACACAATAAAGATCCGTCACATAGGGTCTACACGGCCGTGTTGGGGCTGAATGGTAATTTCCTCTACAAGAGAGCGGGGGGAAAGCTGTGTCATCTGAACGATGAGTGATGCCACATCCGACGGATTAATCAATTTTTCGGGGCTCATGGTGGAATCATCCCAGGACGGAGAGTGAGTTTGTCCCAGGTTAATTGCTGTCACACCAATATCAGATTGTTTAAGCTCATCCCGCAGGGACCGAGTGTAGCCCAGCAATGCATGTTTTGCTGAAGAGTAGGCCCCGCTTTCACCCAGTCCCTGAAGCGCACCAACCGAGCAGATATTAATAATCAGAGCGCGGTCAAACGATCTGAGGCCACGCAAAAACCGGTTGATTACATTCACAGCCGTAAATAGATTCAGATTAATCTGGTTACTGAATTCTTGGTTGGAAGTTTCTGTCACCGGTTTGTACAAATAACTTCCGGCGTTGTTTACCAGGATGGAAGGCTCAGGAATATCTTCAGGAATTTGTACTTCCGACAGGGCAGTTTCACTCGTGGCGTCACACGGCATTATATGTACCTGTGAAGCGCCCGATTTTTCACATAAGCTCTTTGTTTCGCTGAGTTTCTCTTCGCTGCGAGCAAGAAGTAAAAGTGGACGGTTGGTGGATGCGGCAAAGGTGATTGCAATACTTCGGCCTATGCCCTGGCTGGCTCCCGTAATTAGTACGGAGGAATTTTTGTAAGTCATTAATCAGGGTACGTTGATAAATTTGTGAGTCTGTAAACTAATGCCCCATTGGGGATTCTTTTTTACATAGTCTACAATCAATTTTATCGATCCTGGCGTTTCCCACTCCGGCTGTAAAAGTAAAAGAGTTGATGAAGGGCATTTTTCGGCATTCAGTTCAGCCCATTCAATGTCTTTATTTTTCAGCACCACCACTTTTAATTCGTCCACATACGGGAAGTTTTCATCAAGTGGTTTTTTGAAACGTTTTGGAGACAAAGTCACCCAATCCAAATGACCGGATAGCGGAGAGGATCCGCTTGTTTCAATGTGTACATCAAGCCCTTCTTGTTTCAGGCGTACTGTAAGTGGCTCAAGGTTATGCAGTAAGGGTTCACCACCGGTGATAACAGCAAACTCCGCCCCGCTTTCAACTGCACGCCTCACGATCTCACCCGTTTCTGTTTTGGGATGTTTCTCTTCATCCCAGCTATCTTTTACGTCGCACCACCAGCAGTTTACATCGCAACCCGCAGTTCGTATAAAGTATGCCGGGCGGCCGGTATGAGCTCCCTCGCCCTGGATGGTGTAGAAATCTTCCATCAGCGGGTACTTTACACTGTTGAGCTGTTCAACTTCTTCCTTTAAAATGGGTTTTTGCTCTGTCTTAAACATCTTCATCCGTGTATTCTACCCAGCTGGTTTCGGTTTCCCAAACAGTTACAACAAGAGAAATTCCGTCTGGTATTCGCTGCTGTGTTTCTTTATGAATATACTCAGCAATTCTTTCTGCGGTTGTTGCTACCGGCAGTTCTTCATTCAGAACTGAGTGATCCAATCCTCCTTTCGTGGAGTCTGATGCAGCCCACTTTAATTCTTTAAAATCACACACCATATCATCAGAATCAAGATATCGTGAGGGGTTCAGTTTGTGAGATTTTGCTTTGATATGCACCTTATAGGTGTGTCCGTGCATACGTCCGCATTTGCCATTATACCCATCAATGAAGTGAGCGGCATCAAATTTAAATTCGGTATGTAATACCCAGGTTGGCATAGTATAGATTGATTCAACAGGTTATCCCGGTAACAATGAATTGATACATGTGGTTCATCACCTGCTTCAATAATTCGTTTACCGGAAAGCTTTAAAAAATAATCAATTTACAGTTGATTATCACCCACCTATCAGCAAAACTGTCTTATCGGCTTTCGACTGTCAGGGGCGAAGCCTTCCCAGCATGCGTGGAAATGGAATGGTTTCACGCACGTGTGTGAGTCCGCAAATCCAGGAAACGGTACGCTCGAGGCCCAAGCCGAAGCCAGAGTGAGGCACAGATCCATATTTTCTGAGATCAAGATACCAGTCGAATGCACCTTCCGGCAATTCGTGTTCTTTAATTCGTTTGAGCAGAACATCGAGGTTTTCTTCTCGTTCACTGCCACCGATGATTTCACCATACCCTTCAGGCGCAAGCACATCCAGTGCAAGAGCAAGCTTTTCGTTTTCAGGATCACGTTTCATGTAAAATGCCTTTACTTCTGCCGGGTACCGGTGTACCATCACCGGCGTGTCGTACTGCATGGTTAGTATGGTCTCATCGCTTCCGCCAAAATCATTGCCCCATTTAAAATTAGCAGCTGACTCCTTCCAGACCGGAATATTCCTGAGATCTTCTTCAATTTGATCCTGTCTTGTATGAATCTCTTTGATACGCTGATCAATTTGAGCTTTCCTCCACTTCTTGGCCGACCCGTGTTCTTTTTTTATCTCTTCCAGTTCCGAGGAAATCTCGCTTTTCTCCTTCTTCCGGTCTTCCTTCATCTGGTCGAGCATCCGTGCCGTCTCTGCACTTTTAAGCTGATCAACAGCATCTGTGTATGAAATCAACTTGAAAGGCTGATTTACGGCATTTTCTAACGCTGTTGTATCACGTTCGAGAATCTCAAATTCAGACTCATGTTTATCCAACACGGTTTGTATAATAAATTTGAGCATTTTCTCTGCGAGTTCCATATTCATCTGCAGATCGTAAAAAGCCATCTCAGGCTCAATCATCCAAAATTCAGTAAGATGACGCCGGGTTTTGCTCTTCTCAGCTCTGAATGTAGGCCCGAATGTATACACTTTTCCATGTGCCATCGCCATCGCTTCAGCATATAACTGGCCTGATTGAGTCAGGTAGGCTTTTTCGTCAAAGTAATCCGTTTCAAAAAGGGTTGTTGTTCCCTCGGCAGCATTCCCGGTAAAAATCGGCGCATCCATCTGAATGAAGCCCTCACCCTGGAAAAACTGGTGAATTGCAAAAACGATGCTGTTTCTCACCTGCATTGCTGCCCACTGGCGCTGGCTGCGAAGCCATAAATGGCGGTTTTCCATCAGGAACTCAACGCCGTGATCTTTTGGAGTAATCGGGTAGTTTTCAGCCACCTGGTAGACCTTTACATTTGTTGCGTGCATTTCGTACCCGCCCACGCTGCGGTCATCTTTCACCACTTTCCCGGTAATAGAAACGGAGCTTTCTTGTTTAAGCTCGCCGGCCGCCTCAAATACCTCATCGGGTACATCCTCTTCAGAAACAACACACTGGCACAAGCCTGTGCCATCGCGTAATTCAAGAAAGTGGAGCCCTTTGCTGCTCCGGCTGTTATAAATCCAGCCATTCAGGGTTACAATCTCATTTTCGTGACTGGATAACTCTTTAATTGTCGTCATAGGTCTGATCAAATAGATTTACTGATTTATTATTCAGAAAGCCACTAATACAGCAGCCTGTAACTTGGTTCTAAACACTACTTTTTTCGGGTAAAAGTACCGTTTCTGAAAACTGGGTCGGATCGAAAAAATCCAGGCTGAACGCCAGCAGATCTTCCGGCGTAACAGAATTGATGTTTTCAACAAGTTCATCGAGTGTTACAAACCGGTCAAAATAGATATGGCTTTTGGCAAGACGGGTCATTCGGTTACTTGTGCTTTCCTGAGAAAGCAACAGCTTGCCTTTCAACTGCGCTTTTGCTTCTTCCATTTCCCGCTCAGGAATTCTTGTCTCCCGTATCATTTCGAATTCGCGCGTAATTAATTCGCGCACGTGGTTCACATATTCCTGATCCGTGCCAATGTAAACACCAAACAAACCCGAATCGGTATACGATTGGTTAAAGGTGCCTATCGAATAGCAGTATCCATATTTTTCACGAATATTTTGATGCAGTCGTGAACTCATACCACCACCTAAAATAGTATTTGCCAGCAACAGCAGGTACTTATCGGAATGGTCATAATAGAGTCCCCGCCGCCCCATAATCATATGAGTTTGTTCGATCGGTTTATTGATAGAATTCTTAAACGGATCATATTCCGTCAGCGGCTGGTTTACAGGTTCCGTTGCTTCATAGTTAGCTGTCTCCAGCACATCGGATACAAGTTCTACAACATGCTCGTGTTCTATATTTCCTGCAACTACCACAATCAGGTTTGTTGGCTTATAACGGTCTTCGATGTAATTGAATAGGTCTTCCCGACTGAAGGCTGATACCGTATCTTCATAGCCAATCACCGGCCGGCCAATCGGATGTTGGTTAAATGTTTGCCGGCTGAACTCCTCAAAAAGAGAATCTTCCGGACTGTCGCGATACATTTTCATCTCCTCCAGTACAACCTTTTTTTCTTTTTCCATCTCCTCTTCCGGAAATGTGGAGTTTTTTACCATATCGGTCAGTACATCCAGAGCTACCGGCAGTTTAGTATCCAGGCATCGCGCGTAATAACAGGTGTATTCTGTGGACGTAAATGCATTCAGATATCCGCCAACCGATTCCATACTCAAGGCAATATCGTACGAAGATCTATTCTGAGTTCCCTTAAACAACATATGCTCCAAAAAATGGGTGATACCGGCTTGTTCATCGGTTTCATTCCGGCTGCCTGTTTTCACCCAAATCCCAACAGTTACGCTTTTTACACTTTCAATTTTTTCACTTACAATTTGTAACCCATTAGGTAGTACTGTTTTTGAAACAGCTTCCATTTCCTGAACTTTGCTCATAATTCTTTTGCTCGCTGTTGTTAGTTAATCCGGGCACATATTGCCCAGCCCTTTAATCTGATAAAGGTTTAAAGATATAAACGTGTCCCGCAACTATTTGCATAACACTACATGTGTACTAAATGGTTGCCGATGTTCGGAATTAGTGTAATTCAATATCACCGAATACCGTTTCAGTGATGCACGGTTTGTAAATAAAAATAGCGCCCTCGGTTAAAAGGCGCTATTTCTTTTCAGTTTGTCAATCAGCTACTTACTCATCATTGGGATTTGGAAGCAGAGCTTTTCTTGAGAGACGGAGTTTACCGCCGTGCTCTACTTTCAGTAGCTTCACTTCAATCTCATCCCCCACGGCAAGCACATCCTCAACATTCTTCACATGAGAGTGATTGAGTTCAGATATGTGGAGCAGCCCTTCTTTGCCGGGCACAATCTCAACAAAAGCACCGTACTCTTTGATAGCTTTTACGGTACCCTGGTACGTTGCACCTTCATCCAGCTGACCGGCTACGGCCTGAATTCGTTTTTTAGCAGCTTCTGCTTTTTCAAGAGAATCGGCCGTAATAGTAATCTGGCCCCTGCCTTCTTCATCCTCTTCAATCCAGATTTCCGTATCGGTCTCTTTCTGAAGAGTTTGAATAACTTTACCACCGGGCCCAATCACAGCGCCTATGCTGTCGCCATCAATCGTCATATTGATAAACTGCGGAGCATGTTCGGAAATAGCAGCACGTTTCTCAGAAATGGTTTTGGCCATCTCTTCAAGAATATGAAGCCTGCCCTGATGAGCTTGTTCAAGGGCTTCTTCGAGAATTTCGAAGGAGATTCCTTTCACTTTCATATCCATCTGGGTTGCTGTAATACCATCTGTTGTACCCGCTGTTTTGAAGTCCATGTCGCCCATAAAATCTTCTTCGCCGCGTATATCGGAAAGCACCACTGAGTTATTTTCTCCCACAATCATACCCATGGCGATTCCGGCCACCGGCTTTTTCAGGGGAACTCCGGCGTCCATCAGTGCCATTGAGCCGCCACATACCGATGCCATAGACGAAGAACCGTTGGATTCTGTAATATCTGACCGAACACGTACAACGTACCCAAACTCTTCCCACCCGGGCATCAGCATTTTAAGCGAACGCTCGGCAAGATGTCCGTGGCCGATTTCACGCCGGCCCGGGCCTCTTAAGAAGCCTGCTTCACCCACACAGTATGGTGGGAAATTATAGTGCAGCATAAACGTTTTATCCTCTTCAATAAACAAGGTATCCACACTTTGTGCGTCGCGTTTGGTTCCGAGTGCGACGGAAACAAGTGCTTGTGTTTCGCCGCGGGTAAAAATTGCAGAGCCATGAACGCGTGGCAGGTAGCCTACCTCTGTCCAGATATCCCGGATATCTTCAGGTGAACGGCCGTCGATTCTGCGTTTATTTTCCAGGATCATGTTTCGGAGCTCCCGTTTCTCTATATCTCCAAAAAAGTCAGAAATCTGGTTACCGGCCTCTTCATATGCCTCCTCAGCAGTAATATCTTCGATAACCTTGTTTTTCAGGTCACGGAGCTGATCATTATAATCTTCTTTACCAAGCCCGGTGGCAATTATCTCTTTCAGTTTAGAACCTGCATGCTCTTCAACTTTTGCTTTCAGTTCTTCATCTACAGGTGCAGGTTCAAATTCTCGCTTTTCAACTCCACACTCTTCCCGAAGTTCTTCCTGGAACCGGCATAATTTGGCAATCGCTTTGTGGCCTTCTTTAATAGCTTCCAGCATTTCAGCTTCAGTAATCTCCTTCATCTCGCCTTCAATCATCAGAACGCTGTCTTCCGTACCTGCAACAATCATGTCGATATCGCTTTTTTCCAGCTCGTCGATTGTTGGATTGATGACATATTCACCGTCAATACGTCCCACTTTCACCTGAGACATTGGTCCGTCGAACGGAATTCCGGAAATATGAGTGGCAGCTGATGCACCAAATGCACCCAGCACGTCCGGCTGGTGCTGGCCGTCAGATGAAAAAACCTGGCAGATATACTGTGTTTCGTTCAAATATCCGCTTGGGTAGAGTGGCCGTAAACTTCTGTCAATCAATCGACTGGCCAGTGTTTCGCCATCGGAAGGACGCCCTTCTCTTTTCATAAAGCCACCGGGAAATTTACCGCCGGCTGTGAAACTTTCACGTAAATCAACTACCATCGGGAAAAATCCTTGTCCCGGTTTGGGTTCTTTGGCACTTACAACAGTGCAAAGCACCATTGTTTCGCCCATTGTTACCATAACCGCGCCATCAGCCTGTTTAGCAAGACGACCTGTTTCTACAGTTAGTGTTTTGCCGGGAGCAAATTCAATACTTTTCTTAATCGGATTCATATATGTTTTTCTGTTTTTCTCTGTTTACAACTATTCAATGGATAGGAATATAAAAGATGGAGAGAATAGCCAAACACCACCTTTATTAAATAACAAAAGCACGCCGTGTAGAGCGTGCTTTTTGCATTATTTTCTGATGCCAAGCTTTTGAATTAGCTCGCGATAGGTATCAATTTCATTATTTCTGAGGTAGGTTAACATTCGTTTTCTTTTACCTACCAATTTTAAAAGGCCGCGACGGGAGGCATGGTCGAGCTTATTTTCTTTCAGGTGACCTGTTAGATCATTGATACGCTCAGTAAGCAGCGCAATCTGCGCTTCGGTGGATCCGGTATTCTCTTTGGCTCCACCGAATTCAGTGATAATTTCTTCTATTCTTTCTTTGGTTATACTCATTTCTACTATCTAAAAAGTTCTATTTAATAACAGCTTAGGAAAATACGCTTAATTCTCTTGTTTTGCAATATTTGGACCTGAGCTTTTCAGGATCTTTTCAGCAGTGGCCTGGTCTTTTTTTAGCTGCTTTTTTAACTGACCGATCCCATCAAAACGCTGTTCGCCACGGATACGCTTCACAAACTGAACCTGCACTTCTTTCCCATAGATATTCTTGTCAAAATCAAAGATGTGAGCTTCCATAGTCAATTCATTTCCCTCAAACGTTGGCCGTTTCCCGATATTCATCATTGAGGAGTGATATTCTCCGTCTACCCTCACCCAAACTGCATAGACTCCTTTTTTGGGAATGACTTTTTTCGACTGATCTGCGTGAATATTAGCGGTTGGAAACCCGATTTCACCCCCCCTCTTCTCCCCATGCACAACAGTGCCGTTTAGGATGTAGAACCGACCCAGGAACTTTGCTGCCTGCTGAACATCGCCTTTCTTCTGCAACGCTTCCCGAATTGAAGTGCTGCTGACGGTTTTGTTTTCAACTTCCTGCCGCGAAATCACATTCGCCGAAAACCCCAGTTCATCACCCAAACGCTCCACAGTATCAATGGTACCTTCACGGTCTTTACCAAACTGGTGGTCGTACCCGATGATAAATTCCCGAACACCAATTTTTTTCCAGATTACATCTTTTACGAATTCTTCAGAAGAAAGCAACGAAAAGTCCCGGTCGAAAGGGATCACAATCATCTGGTCTATCCCGAGATCAGCAAGAAGCTCACACCGTTCCGGCAACGTACTTAGTAAGCGTATTCCGTCCGAGCCGGGGTTAATGATATCCCTTGGGTGCGGATCGAATGTAACTATAGCACTGCGGGCTGAAATCTCTGTGGCTTTTTCTACAACAGAACGCACCAGCACTTTATGTCCTTCATGTACTCCGTCAAATGTGCCTACGGTCAACACCGTATTTGGATTCCGGGTAACGTTTTGGAGCATTACAAGTTCACTCATCACTCTGTTGGTTAATTAGGTTATCAAATTCGTCGGGTGTGCAGGCATCTTCAACATCAAACCCACCAATCCGCGTTCTCCTCAGCGATGTAATATGTGCCAGTGAATCGAGAGATTTTCCTAAATCATGAGCGATAGAACGTATGTAGGTTCCTTTCCCACAAGTAATCTTCAGCTTTAAATCAGGCAGGTTCTCCTCCAGAACATCAATGGAATGAACGGTTATTTGTCTCGGTGGCAATTCAATCTTTTCACCCCGCCGGGCTTTTTTATAAAGCCTTTCTCCCCTCACACGGATTGCAGAATAGATTGGAGGCAATTGGGTAATTGTACCCGTAAATTGCTGTTCAATTACTTCTTTGATACGATCCGGAGTGATATGCTTATACTCAGCAACACCGTCTGGTGGCAGGGCTGCATCATAGCTGGGTGTTGATTCACCAAAACGAATTGTGGTAATGTACTCTTTTTTTCCCGCCTGAATTTGAGATATTGTTCTTGTTGCTCCGCCCGTACAAAGGATAAGAAGCCCGGTTGCAAGAGGGTCTAGTGTTCCTGCGTGCCCTGTTTTCTTAGGCGGAATTCGATTGCGAACAAAGCGCACCACATCAAAACTGGACCACTCCAGTGGCTTATCCATAAGCAAAGCAGCACCGCTTGTGAACGTTTCTGCTTTAAATTTTGACAGAGTGGTTTTAGAGACAACAGGGAGCTCGTTCAGAGGGATTACCTGTTTTGCCATAAGAATCAGGCGTCGCTGCTGTTTTGGTCTCCGCGCTGTTTGCGCACTTTAGAGAAAAGCTGCTCCATTTTATTCACGTATTCGGCAGTATCATCTTCAAAAAAGAGGAGTTCGGGTATCCGGCGGACCTGGTTCTTAATTTTGCTTGCCAGCTCGTACCGGATTTTATCCTGATTATCATCAATAAACTGATAAATTGTTTTCGGATCCCGATCCTGGGTAAAGACACTCAGATACACTTTTGCAATGGAAAGATCCGCAGTTACGCGAACCTGGGTTACGGTAATAAACGCACCGGAGGGCTGGTAGTTCTGCTGTAGTATTCTGCCCAGATCCTGTTGTATTACTGATGCAAGGCGTTCAGTTCGAATGCTCATATAAACTCCTATTGCGCATCTTCTAATTTCCGCTTCTCTTCCTTGATCGTGTAACTCTCGAACTCGTCTCCAACCTTAATGTCATTAAAGTTTACAATACTGATACCACATTCGTAACCTGATTGTACCTCTTTAACATCATCTTTAAAGCGTTTCAGCGAGTCGATTTCACCATCCCAGATCACCACGCCATCACGAATAATTCGTATTGGATCGTTTCGGTGAACTTTCCCTTCTGTAACATAACAGCCGGCAATGGTTCCTACCTTAGATACTTTGAAAACTTCCCGAACCTCTACCATTCCGCGAACTTCTTCTGATATTTCGGGGCTGAGCATACCTTCCAGTGCATCCCGTACTTCATCAACCGCGTCATAAATAACGCTGAATAGGCGGATGTCGATGCTCTCCGCTTCGGCAAGTTTACGTGCAGTTGAGCTTGGGCGAACCTGGAAACCGATAATAATTGCGTCTGATGCAGAGGCAAGCAGTACATCCGACTCGGTAATTGCACCGGAACCTGTGTGGATAATATTTACGGAAACCTCCTCTGTGCCCAGTTTTTGAAGAGCACCTGCAAGGGCCTCAATAGACCCGTCAACGTCAGCTTTGATAATGATATTAAGTTCAGATACCTCGCCAAGTGCCATTCGTCGGGAAAGATCATCCAGCGTAAGATGTTTGGTTCTTCGCAACGACTGTTCACGGCGGATTTGCTGCCGTTGATTTGCTACATCTTTCGCGGTTTTCTCATCAGTTGGTACAATTAGTTTATCTCCGGCCTGAGGCACATCATCAAAGCCGGTAAGCTGAACCGGTGTTGATGGTCCTGCTTCCTCGAGGCGTACACCATGTTCATTCTCCATCGCCCGGACACGGCCAAAACAAGGCCCCGCTACAAATGGATCTCCTACTTTCAGAGTTCCGTTCTGTACCAGAATATTTGCAACCGTACCTTTTCCTTTGTCAATCCGTGATTCCAGAACAATACCCTGTGCATTCCGGTTAGGATTGGCTTTCAGTTCGAGCAGTTCAGCTTCAATCAATACTTTTTCGAGCAGGTCATCAATTCCCAATCCTGTTTCAGCGGAAACTTCGGCTACCTGCGTGGTGCCGCCGTACTCCTCTACAATCACCTGGTGTTCGGAAAGCTGCTGCTTAATTTTATCCGGATTTGCTCCCGGCTTATCCATCTTGTTTATAGCAACCACGATGGAAACGCCTGCAGCTTTCGAGTGATTGATCGCTTCAATTGTCTGCGGCATAACCGAGTCGTCGGCAGCCACGACGAGTATCACAATATCTGTTGCTTGTGCACCACGGCTACGCATGGCTGTAAACGCCTCGTGACCGGGAGTGTCCAGGAACGTAATTTTTTTGTCGTCCTCGGTTTTCACCTCGTACGCACCAACGTGCTGTGTAATACCACCGGCCTCTCCGGCTGCTACTTTTGCTTTTCGAATGTAGTCGAGAAGTGAGGTTTTACCATGGTCAACGTGACCCATTACGGTAATAATCGGTGAACGTGGTTCCAGATCTTTCGGATCATCCTCCTCTTCTACGATAATTTCTTCTACAACTTCGTCGGCATCCACAAAGTTAACTTCGTAGTCGTATTCATCGGCTACAAGTTCAATAGTTGATGCATCCAGCCGCTGGTTGATGGATACCATCATTCCAAGGCTCATACAGGTAGTTATAACATCTGTAGGCTTCACATCCAGCAGGTCTGCAAGATCACTCACTGTAATAAACTCGGTAACATCAATTACTTCATTTTCGAGTTCCGAGAGCTCTTCCTGCAGCTGTTGCTCTTCCTCGCGCTCTTCACGCCGTTGCTTTCGTCGCTTCTGGCGCTTGCTTCCAACTGTATCAGATTCCTTCATGCGCTGCATAGTTTCGCGCATTTTCTTATCTACATCCTCCTCGTCGACACGAGACCGCTTTGACTTCTTCTTCGATTTTTTTGTTTTCTTAGAGGGTTTCTTCTTGGATGAATCTGAGTCATCGTCATCCTTACGGTCTTTACGGCGCTTACGCTTATTAACTTTTTTCGGCTTATCGGATGTAAACGAAACCTTACCAACAACTTTAGTTCCCTTCAGGCGACCGGCTGATCCACGGATCACTTCCCCTGTATCATCCACTTCCTCATCCTCTTCAGAGGCCTCATCTTTAGAATCGGATGAATCTTCCTCTTCTGTTTCATCCTTATCTGAAGCTGACTTCTCTATATCTTCATGAGTATCCTCTTCTGTCTCAGTATCTTCCTCAGCAGCTTCTAATTCTTGTTCTTTTGCCTCTGCGGCAGCTTCTTCCTCTTTCTTCTTTTCACTTTCTTTTTCAGCTTCGGCTTTAGCTGCTTCTTCTTTCTGCTTTGCAGCTTCCTTTTCAGCAGCTTCTTTTGCTTTTTTCTCAGCTTCGGCCTGCTTTAACTCTTCCTCTTTCTTCTTTGCTTTTTCCTCTTCTTCTTTCCTTGCCTTTTCTGCTTCTTCCCTGGCTCTTCTGGCTTCAAGTTCAGAATCTTCGAGAGGTTCAAGTGAGGGTTCAGGAGAATCAGCCTGTGTTTCTTCAGGTGCTTCTTCCTCTTTATCAGACTCCTGTTTCACCTCTTCGTCTTCAGGCTCCAGGTCATCAATCGGCTCCAGGAAGCTATCGAGCGTTACACTCTCATTCCGGTTCGACATAATCTGGCTTCTGCGGCTTTCATACTCTTCCCTTGCTTCGGCGTGCTCTTGCCGTTTTGCTTTATCGTCGCCATAGATCGACTGCAGCACATCATACATCTCCGGGGTGATTTTGGAATTCGGACGATTGGCTACGTCAAAATCGTGCTCCCCCAATGCATCTACAATCGACTGGGTTGCAACATTAAATTCTGATGCAACTTTAAATAATTTCTTTGGCTTTTTGTCCGTCATATATATTGTTCGTGAAATGTGTCAAATAACCGCAACCGGTAAAATCGCTACCGAAAGTTACGATCATTCTTGTTCGTCCTCAAATTCATAGGCAATGATATCGATAATGCGTTCAGCCTGCTCTTTATCAATCTTACCTTCGGTTCTGCGAACCAATTCATCTTCGTCCAGTTCCAAGACTGCACGGGCAGTATCACACCCGATATTATGGAGTATAGCGATTGTTTCCGTCCCGAAGTCAATTTCGAACTCGTCAATGTCGATATCATCCTCCTCCTCTACTTCCCGGAATACATCGATTTCGCAATCTGTGAGCTTGCTGGCCAGGCGGATATTTACCCCGCCTTTACCGATTGCCTTTGATACTTCATCTGCCGGAACAAGCACATTTGCGTGCTTACCGTCATCCAGAAGCTCCACCTTTAAAACCCGGGCCGGCTGCAGCGCACGCTTTATAAATTCAAACTTATCCGGTGTATAATTTATAACATCAATATTTTCATTTTGCAGTTCCCGAACTACAGCGTGGATACGAATTCCCTTCATTCCCACACATGCTCCAACAGGATCTACCCGTTCATCGTGCGACATTACCGCAACTTTTGAACGATCTCCCGGTTCCCTGGCAATACGCTTCAATTCAATAATTCCATCAAATACTTCCGGTATTTCATTTTCAAAAAGCCGCTCTAAAAACATCGGGGAAGTTCTCGAAATAATCACGGTTGGATTGCCGCCTACCCGCTTCACTTCAACAACAACAGCACGGATTGTATCCCCTTTTCTGTAACGGTCCTTGTAAATCTGTTCGTTTCGGGGCAGCAGAAGCTCCACACCGTTGTGATTCACCAAAATGTCTTTGTTGTTTCTAACCTGGTACACATCCCCAAGAACGATATCACCGATACGGTCGGAGTAATCTTCAAAAATGTTATCCTTTTCAATCTCCCGGATTCTCTGTGCAAGCTGTTGCCGGGCCATTGACACCGCACGACGGCCAAAGTCGGCTATAGAGATCTCCTGTGCGTACTCATCATAGAGTTCAAGATCGGGATCTTGTTCTTGTGCTTCTTCAAGCGAAATCTCAGTTACCGGGTCGGTAAGTTCATCTGCCGGAACAACTTCCCTGATATGGAGAATTTGAATCTCACCGCGATCGGCGTTCAGTATGACTTCAAATGCCTCGTCGGAGTCGTACTTCTTCCGAATCATGGCTCTGAACACATCTTCAAGAATGGACAGGAGCAGTTCTTTATCAATACCCTTGTCTTTAGCAATCTCCGCAAAAGATTGTATAATAAGTTTTGAAACGTCGTTTTGCATCGGTTATGATGTTTTTAGGATTCGGTATCCGGCTAAATTTTTGGAACTACTTTAGTTTCAACCAACTGGTTAAACTCAACACTAACGGATTGTTTATTCTCATCTTCAATTTTAACGAACTCATCGGAAACATCTTTTAGTACACCTTCAATTTTATGGTATCCGTCTTCATTCCGATACTTCACTTTCACATTTCGACCTACATTTTTCCGGTATTGACGCTTATCGCTGAGGGGCCGGCTAAGTCCCGGTGAGGACACATTCAGGCGATAAGCCCTGGGAAAAAGATCCTCAGATTCAACTAAAAAAGAGAGTTCACGACTAATTTTTGAGCACTCCTCAAGGTTCACATTCCCATTTTCAGAATCTACATATACCCAGACGACATTCATTTCCTGCTGCTTCAATTCAACATCAACAAGAAACATATCTGCTTGATCTACAAGGGGTAGCGCCAATTCTTCAATACGTTTTAAAGGGTCGGTTTTCATTAAAAAGATGACTCTGACTATAAAAAAAAGTGAGACCCTTCCGGAACTCACTTCAAGTTTCATAAAATATGCTAATATCCGCTAAAAACCAACCGATAAGCCAGCCCGATTTCTTGCCTAAGTTTAAACCTTGTTGATATTTGAATATGAGTTATCAGATATGCATGTCGCCTTTTTGGTGTTATCAGGAATGACAGAACTTAGACTAATTTCCAATTGAGTCAGAACACCCCCTCAATCATATTTCCCGCATCCAATATTTCAGTTTCACATTGATTGATGCTATTTTCATCCTGTTACATTAAATTTTTAGCCATCTTACCCTATGCCTCCAATGAATATCACAAGATTTATTCCCTTCATCATCATTTTAATCGCCATCGCAATGGTTTCTTGTAACGGCGGTGACCGTGAAAGTTCTGACACTCAGCAAAATGAAGAGGGCCGAATCCTCGATTATGAAACCACTGTCACCTTTCTAAGTTCGTCCGGAGATACGCTCAATGTGATAGATGCAGCTATTGCAGATGATGAATCATCGCGCTCTGAAGGATTAATGAATGTAACCAACCTGCCAGAAAACGCGGGGATGATTTTCATTTTTAACGACAACCAGCCCCGCAGCTTCTGGATGGCCAGCACCCCTCTCTCCCTCGACATACTGTTTGTGAATGAAGATTTTGAAATCGTTCGTATCCACCGAAATACATCCCCCTATTCCCAGGAGAGCATTCCATCAGAGCGGCCGGCAAAGTATGTTGTGGAAGTAAACGCAGGATACACAACAGACAATGACATTAATGAAGGGGGCCGTATTTTGGTAGATCTCTGATGTCTTTCCACGCAATACCCCACACACCATTACTTGGATCAACACACACTTCGAAGATTATTTCTTAACCACCATGTTTATCTATATGAAACATCCCATACGTTTTGTGTCTCTGTTCATTTTCTTTTTATTTTCGTGCACTTTTTTAACCATTCAAGGGGTTGCCCAGGATCGTGAACTGCCGCCGGATACGACCATCACGTCAGAATCTACTGTTATAGTGAATGGTGAAACCATTCCCTACACTGTAAAAACCGGAACACAGCCTGTGTGGAACGAGCAGGGCAAACCGTCAGCTTCTTTGTTTTACGTTTACTATGAGCGAAGTGACATCGATGACAGCACCACACGGCCACTCGTTTTCTCTTTCAATGGCGGACCCGGATCCGCCTCCGTATGGATGCACATCGGATATACAGGGCCCCGTTTTTTAAACATTGATGATGAAGGGTACCCGGTTCAGCCTTACGGTGTGGTTGAAAATAATCATTCAATTATTGATGTTGCTGATATCGTGTATGTTGACCCGGTAAACACCGGCTTTTCCCGAATCCTTGATCCGGAAGCGGATCGTGAGAACTTTTTCGGGGTTAACCAGGATATAAGCTACCTGGCAGACTGGATTGAAACGTTTGTTTCCAGAAACAGCCGGTGGGAATCCCCAAAATATCTGATTGGTGAGAGTTATGGTACAACCCGTGTCGCAGGACTGGCAAGACAGCTGCAAAACAGCAACTGGATGTTCCTGAACGGGGTGATATTGGTTTCTCCAACCGGTATGGGTATTGAACCGGAGGCAATGACACCCCGGTCAGAAATTCTAAAACTACCATATTATACTGCTACAGCCTGGTATCATGAAGTTTTGCCGGATTCTCTGCAACAACACGACCTGGATGAGCTCCTTGAAAAAGTTGAGCACTTTACCATAGAAAGCTACCTGCCCGCAGTTGCTCGAGGCGGCACGCTCGGTGAAACCCGTAAAATGCAAATAGCAGAGCAGATATCCGCCTACTCGGGTATTGACCAGAATCATATTCTTAATCACAACCTTACATTTTCAACCTCATTTTTCTGGAAAGAACTGTTGCGAGACCAGGGTTTAACCGTCGGCAGGCTGGATTCGCGATACCGTGGTATCGACCGTGACGATGCCGGCGACAGTTATGATCACGATCCGGCGTTAACTGCCTGGAATCACGCTTTCACTCCGGCCATCAACCACTATCTTCGGGATGATCTTGGCTTTGAAACAGACCTTTCATACAACATCTTTGGCCCGGTACATCCCTGGGACAGAAGCGGTAACAGCACAGCTGAAGATCTGCGCCGGGCGATGGGTGAAAACCCATTCCTTCACGTTATGGTCCAGTCAGGTTATTACGACGGGGCAACGGACTACTTTTCCGCAAAATATGTGATGTGGAACATGGACCGAAGCGGTAAAGTAACAGACCGAATGAGGTTTGAAGGATACCGAAGCGGGCATATGATGTATCTGCGGCAGGAAGATCTTGAGACAAGCAACGAACATATCCGTGAATTTATCCGGGATTCGAACCCCGGAGATGGTGCACCGGCAAAATATTAGCCACACCATTCCATCATCCAGTAAGCAGACAGTATCCACTCAACTCACACCAGGCAGGCAATCCCTGCCCGGATGCTATTTGTTCATCGAAATGAGGAAATCTTCGTTATTCCGGGTTCCTTTCATTTTATCGAGCAGAAACTCCATCGCCTCAAACGCGTTGTGCTGATTCAGGTAACGACGGAGCAGCACAACTTTTTCTCTCTCCTCGTCCGGCACAATAAGATCTTCTCTTCGTGTTCCGCTTTTGAACACATCAATAGCGGGGAAAATACGCCTTTCTGCAAGCCTGCGATCAAGTACAAGCTCCATATTACCGGTACCTTTAAACTCTTCAAATATCACGTCATCCATTCGGGAACCGGTATCAACCAAAGCGGTGGCGATAATCGTAAGACTGCCGCCATCTTCAATGTTCCGTGCCGAACTGAACAGCTGTCGCGGGGCTTTCAGGGCTTCTGAATCAATACCGCCTGACATCGTGCGACCCGAATTACTTCCTGCAACATTGTAGGCACGTCCAAGGCGGGTGATAGAATCCATCAGCAGCAGTACATCGTGCCCGCTCTCAACAAGGCGTTTAGCCTTTTCAAAAACAATTTCAGACAGGCCGATATGATTCTCGGGTTTTTCGTCAAACGTAGATGCCACAACTTCAGCATCCCTCACCGTACGCTGCATCTCGGTCACTTCTTCAGGCCGTTCATCCACCAAAAGAATAATCACCTTTGTTTCCGGATTGTTGATATTTACCGCGTTGGCAATATTGCGCATGATGGTGGTTTTACCGGTTTTCGGCTGAGCTACAATAAGACCCCGCTGCCCTTTCCCAATGGGTGCAAAAAGGTCGATCAATCTCGTTGTGTATTCTGAAGATTTATTTTCAAGCTTAAACCTTGTTTCGGGATAAACCGGCATAAGGTCTTCAAAATCGCCGCGATTATCCATATCTGTCGGTATCTGACCGTTTACACCTTCCACACGCAAAAGTGCAAAATACCGCTCTCCTACCTTGGGGGGACGAATGATGCCGATAACGCAATCTCCCTGGCGAAGCCTGAACCGCTTAATCTGTGAAGGTGATACATAAATATCATCCGGGCTTGCCTTGTAATTGTAATTCACAGAACGAAGGAAACCGTAGCCATCCGGCAGAATTTCCAACGTACCCTCGTTGATAAGAAATTTTCCGAGCCGGGGTATAATATCGTCAAGCCGCTCCGGAAGAGTTGGAGCATCAGATTCGGGCAATACGTTGCTTACATGCTTCTTGTTTTTCTTGTAAGCACCGCGCTTCTTACCACGATCTTTTTGTGATTTATTGTTTCGTTCTTTTTTGTTGTCGTAGGTTTGGATGTGAGATTCCTGTCCATATTGAATGTTCGGAACTCCGGTATCGCGCGGACCACTTCCCCGGTGTTCTGAAATTCTTTCAATCAGGCTTTCCTTTCGTAAGGCAGAGACGCCTTTCAGGCCGATTGATTTTGCAATCTCTTTTAATTCTTTAACCGATTTTTTACGTAATTCTTCCAAATCAATAGATGATGATGTATCGGTATGATGCTCCGACATAAAGTTATGATTATTCTTGAAATATTTTCATGTAGACATGCGCGTACTATAATCTTAGAAGTACGCTTGAGAAAAGATCAGTTCCGAATGGTTTGGAAAAGGTTTGAACCTGTTTATAGATCTGCGATGTTTTCCATCCATCGCTCAACGGTCTCATAAAAGTAAAAACTTCCTCCAAAAATTACTAATTCTGATTTATACTTTTGCACCCACTCCTTTTCAGACATGCCTTTAGACTGAAACTCTTCAGCTCCGGGCACAAATTGCCGCACCTTACCTATGGAAGCCGCCCTTTTAAAGTCCATTTGATAATAAAGTATTTGCGAGAAATCGTCGAGTTCTTCTGCAAAGGCCGGTGTCAATTTATCGTTCATAATCGCCATTACATAAATCCAGCGCTTTAGCGGAGCAATTTCGCGTAGTTGTTGTTTTAACACACCAAGTGCCTCAGTGTTGTGTGCGGCATCAAAATACCATGGGTAGAGCGGGTGAATTTTCCGGAATGCCGCTCCGGCCGGATACCTCTTTTGCCACACCGCAAGTCCGCTCTCAATTGCTTTATTTGAAACCGGCAGACTGCCTGAGCTGCAGTGCAGCGCCAGCAATACCGATGGTCGGTTCAGACGGGCGGCAAGAGATCCAATTTCAGATTTATTCGGGGCCGGCTCCAGCTCGTCAATCAACTTCTTTTGATCAGCCACACTCAATAAAGGTGCATTTAGAGAGTCCGCCACCCTACGGATCTTCTCCAATGCTGCTTCCGGAACTTGTCCTGCAACTACCGGTGTGTTAGGTTTAATGATACCAGCCTTTTCAGCTGCAATCATTTCAACTGTATCTCCCAAAAGATCCGTATGATCGAGTCCTACGGATGTTATGACCGTAACCATTGGCTTCACAATATTCGTGGCGTCCAGGCGCCCGCCCAGCCCCGTTTCAAGTATCGCTACATCCGTTTCCATTTCACTGAAATACCAATATGCAACTGCGGTGGATAGTTCGAAATATGTAAGTTTATGTGATTCAATCAACCCGCTGTGCTCCTGAAAAAACCTGAGCAGGTACTGCTTTGGTATCCATTTGCTGTTTACCGTAAAGCGTTCTCGGTAGTCTGCCAGGTGCGGTGAGGTATAGAGACCCGTTCTATACCCGGCCTCCTGGTACACCGAAGCCAGCATACGGCAAGTGGTTCCCTTGCCATTGGTCCCTGCCACGTGAACAGAACGAAACTTGTTTTGGGGATTGCCCAGTTTTTCACAAAAATTGCGGATAGGCTCAAGGGAAAAATTTGCGGCACTCTTGCCCTGCCGGCCGAACATCGGAATACTTTCCAGTTTATGCAGTACATCCTTATAATTCCGATAATGTCCGCTCATTTTAGATTCTCTTCCTTATAGCGTTCAAATTCCCCGGTCAAAAGGTTTCTGAGATCAGTTTGAGTGGCAAACGGTTTTCCGTCAATACGATCTACCCAAACAAGCTCCCGAATACTGTTGCACAAAAAAACCTGGCGGGCCTTTAACACCTCTTCAGAATCAAACATACCTTCTGATGTGTTAACATTGAGTTTACCGAGCAGCTTTAGAACAGTTTGGCGGGTGACTCCCGGTAAAATATCGCATTGGGATGATGGTGTATAAACGGTACCGTCGTTCTCCCAGAAGATATTTGCGATGGAGCTCTCCGCCACTTTTCCTCCTGTCGTTAGCATCAGCGCATCATCCGCTTTCATCATTTTTGCTTCAATTGCAGCCTGACGATAGTGAAGCATATTACTTAATTTCAGATCTGAAGGTTTGCAAGCCGACGGTATTACCCGGGTACGCACTGTGGCTAATGAGTATGTATTTAATAGAGTATCACTTAAGACATTTGCAGAAATCAGCATATTCAAGTGATCTGACCCAGATGGAATGGAATATCCATGCGTGCCACCCAACGATAACTGGATACGCACCTTTGCGTCTGAATCTATCAACCCGTTGATCTCCAGCAGATCCCTGATCTCTTTTCTCAATTTTTCCTCAGAAAAACAGGCTTTATCAGTATCTGTCAGGAATTGAATTCCATTCTTTAATCTCAACAGGTGCTTTTCAAAGTGTAAAAAAGTACCACGGTAGCTTCGCAGGGTCTCAAAACAGCCGGCTCCATAGTAGAGACCGTCTGTCTCTCCCGGAATAAGAGCCTTATTACGTGAAACAAGTTTACCATTCAGGCTAATCATTGACATATTTATCTGTCCAGCAGCTTAAATAGTTCATTCCGGATAGCCTCTGCATCTTTGCCAACATTTTGCCCTTCAATCACACCTCTTTCATTTACAAATAGCTGGGCCGGTATGCCTGGAACCATAAGATCCTGGTAGAGCGGTGTGCCATTTATATACTCAAAGTCATAATTGTGGTTGTTCATATATTCGATCACAAGTTCATCAGCATCACGCGCAGCGGCTGCTACAACCACGAGTTGCGGGTTTTCTTGCTTCACTTCGTTCAGAAGCTGATTAATATCCATTGAAAGGTCCGACCATGTTGACCAAAAATGCACGACTACAGGTGAGCCTTCATAACGATCAACCGTAACAGAGTCGCCGGAAGCAAAGTGATACATCGTCCAGTCTGAGAGGGTAGCATTTTTAGTTTCTTCCCGAAAGGTTTCCTGCCGGTTACTTACATATCGCAATGTTGAGTAAACAATGACTAACGCCGTAAGTACGGCACAAATTACAAGAAAGCGGTTAAAATATTTAGAGTCTAACCTCATGCAGTTTTTATAATCTTAAATTGGCACTAACCATCTGAAAACAAAACCAAGTCTGATTTCCGGGTCATGAAACTTATGGATTTCACGGAACAGATCACACGAAAATGATGACACATCTGCAAGATAAATTATCACACCCTCAACAAAATCCACCCCAAATCTGTGACAGATACTTTTTACATTGTGGCGTGATTAGTTTTGCATGTTATTTAATAAAACGGGAGATCCCGAGAATCCCTCAATCCTGATTGTTTATGATATATATCGACCGTCCGACGTCTTACACCGACTACTACGAGTTAACAATGGCGCAAGGCTACTTTCTGGAGCAAAAAAAATTAATCCGGGCATCGTTCGATTATTTTTTCCGGAAAAATCCTTTTAATGGCGGATATGTCATCTATGCAGGGCTAAGTGAACTTATTGAAACCCTCCGTAATCTCTCCTTTGAAAGTGATGAACTGGACTACCTGAAATCGGAAGGATTTCGGGATGAATTTCTTGACTATCTCTCAGGTTTTCAATTCACCGGCACTATCTACTCTGCCCGGGAAGGTGAGGTTGTATTTCCCAATGTACCCGTGCTGCGTATTGAGGGGAACCTGATTGAGGCTCAAATTATTGAAACTCTGCTTCTCAACATCCTGAATTTTCAAAGCCTGATTGCAACCAAAGCATCGCGCATGAGACTTGCCGCAGGTGAGAAAAGTACGCTCCTCGATTTTGGGCTGAGGCGCTCCCAGGGTCTTGGCGGCATTCACGCTACAAGAGCAGCCATCATCGGAGGATTTGACGGCACATCCAATGTCTACTCTGCGCAGCGTTTCAATATTCCCGCCGGTGGAACCATGGCACACTCCTGGATACAGTCGTACGGAGACGAACTGGAAGCTTTCAGAGCTTATGCACGCCACTACCCGGATGAAACGATTCTCCTGGTGGATACATACAACACGCTAAAGAGCGGGTTGCCGAATGCAATTACCGTGGCAAAGGAACTGAGGCAAAAAGGCCACCAGCTGCAGGGAATCCGGCTGGATAGCGGCGATCTTGCGTATCTTTCAAAAAAATCACGTTCAATGCTGGATAAGGCCGGCTTTCCGGATGTGAAAATTGCTGCATCCAACCAGCTGGATGAGAATGTTATTGAAAGCCTGATGAATCAAAACGCACCAATAGATATCTTTGGTGTGGGAACGCGCCTGGTTACCGGTCACGGTTCCCCCTCTCTCGATGGGGTATACAAACTCAGTTCAGCCAACGAAGCACCCAAAATCAAAGTCTCCGAAAATATCGAGAAGATTACCCTGCCCGGCAAAAAAAACGTTTCACGCTTTTTGAATGACGACGGAACCTACTATTGTGACGCAATTTCTTTGTCTGATGAAAAGGAAGTCCGAAAAATCCATCACCCGACATTCCCGGCTAAAGAGACGAAGCTTGAATCGAGAGAATCTTATCCGCTTATTGAAAAAGTTTTGGAAAACGGAACGGTCATACACTCCCAAAAGAGTATTAATGAATTTTCCGGGTACCGGAAAGAGTCACTTTCCAAACTCTCCGGTGAACATAAACGTTTTGATAACCCTCACATATATAAGGTGGGGATCACACCAAAATTGTTAAACTTGCGTGATCAGTTACTCGATCATCATAAAAAATCCAACAAACAATGAACGCACTGCTAATTGTAGATTTGCAAAACGATTTTTGCGAAGGCGGAGCTCTTGAGGTACCCGGCGGAAGCACCATTATTCCGGTTATAAACCAGCTTGTTGAACGGTTTGATACTGTAATTCAAACACAGGACTGGCATCCTGCGGGACACTCTTCTTTTGCATCAACTCATTCCGGGAAAGAACCTTATGATACGATTGAGATGGATTACGGCACACAAGTTCTCTGGCCGGACCATTGCATACAGGGGACAAAAGGAGCTGAATTTCATCCGGACCTTGTCACAAATAAATCACAGGTGATTATCCGAAAAGGGTTTCGCCCGGCTGTTGATTCGTATTCCACATTCTACGAAAACGATCATACCACAAAAACCGGTTTGACGGGTTACCTGAAAGACCGGGGCATCACGGATCTGTATACCGTTGGACTTGCCGCCGATTTCTGCGTGAAATGGTCGGTGCTCGACGGTATTAAAGAAGGCTTTACGATGCACATTGTGAAAGATGCAGTAAAAGGTATCGATCTCGACGGTTCACTCGAAGCAGCCTGGAAGGAAATGAAGGAAGCCGGTGTGAACGTGGTTGAATCAGGGGATGCTACCGGGTGAATACTCAAACAGATGAATTCGACTCTGCGATTATTGGCGGGGGAATTGCGGGGCTCTCACTGGCAGACGAGCTTATATCACGTAATCAAACCGTTGTTTTGATCGACCGGGCCCAACCCGGCAGCGGTTCTTCCGGAGCCCCTCTGGTTCTTATAAATCCTGCCACCGGAATGCGGGCCAGGATGATTCCGGATGCCGAAGATTCTTTTTTAGCAATTCGAGAGCTTCTGGAGCGTGTTCAGCAGTTCAGCGGCAAAATGATCTTCACTGAAAATGGCATACTCCGCCCCGCTTTAGATCCCGATCTGGCTGAAAATTTCAGCCGGTCACCTTCAAAATACGCCTGGCCGGATGAGAGCTGGGTACAATGGATTGATGAACCTGATTTTACTCAGAAATATCCCTGGTTTGGACAGACATTCGGCGGGCTTGTAATCAGCCGCGGGATAACTGTAAATACACCGGAATACCTAACAGAGTTCAGCCGTTACCTGCAATCGCTTGGCCTTGCAACATTTTTTCATCAAACTGCAAATCTTACCGAAAGCGACGACACCGGCATAATCCGTGTCAGGCTATCTGAAGGGAAGACCATCAGCACTAAGCGGGTGATTCATGCAACCGGTTCATCCTTTACAGAAAACCCAAAATGGGACTTTCTGCCCGCACGAAAAACGAAAGGACAACTTATTGATCTTACGTTCGAATCCCCTCTTGATCTTCACGAGTCTATTTCAAGTATGGGCTATTTCGCTTTTATGCCTTCAACACCTCGTAAACTTGTGGTTGGCAGCACCTACGAGCGCGGGTATAACTCCCTTGAAACGACAACAGAGGGAAAACTAAAACTTTATAAGAAGCTCAATAAAACGTTGCCGGGGATAATCAGCCGACCACACTCGGTAAAGCAGTGGAGTGGCGAACGGGTTTCCATGAAAGATCATGGTCCCGCCCTGGGCAGGCATCCATCCCATAAAAATGAGTACCTGTTCTCCGGATTGGGATCAAAAGGGATGATCCGCGGGCGTTACCTTGCGAAACAGATGGCGGATTTCATCATGACGGATCAGCCGCTAAACCCAGACACGAATATTAGTCGCTTCCCTCTTTCGTAGATGGAGGGGTCTCCTCGTTTGTCTCTATCAGTCCGTTCTCACCTACTGCTGTGTTAGACAAGTGATCGCGCTTATTTACCGAAGAGATACGCATATGAATGTGGCTGAGATATTTATCGGGTACATCCTGCCTCAGATATTTGTGTCTCAATCGAATCCAGGCGTAGTACTCATCTTCGGGACGTCCGTTCCACTCTTTATGGAAATCCGAATCCACCTCTTCCCTGTAGCCTGGCCGGGAATAGTATTTGACCAGGCGGGCCATCAAATAGCTGAGCGGAACAGCAAAAATTACGGCAACAAGTTCGAATATCGCGTAGTTTAGCATACTACACGTAACTATTCAGTGCCTGTTTCCATTCAGATGAAAACAGAGCCTCAAACACAGTTATTACTTTTGACTGCTGTTAATTCGGTTGTATAATTGCAGCCTCAGAGGATACGATAGTGATGGCAATCAGCGCAATCATAATAAACAGGTTGATAAACAGGTTAATTGTATCAATGACAGATTCCATCTTGTAGGTTGTTTGAATCTCATAATACTCGGCAAGCTGTTTTGCATTTTCGCGCAGTGCGCCCGACTCTGCTCCCAGTCTGAACCGGCTGATTGCCGTGTTAGAAAACACCCCGGTGGCTTCCATGGATTCCACAAGTCCTGCGCCGTCTTTCAACATCATCTTTATTGCAACCTCTTTAATCTGCTTCTCCATGTAGGTGTTCCGGCACGCTTCTGCAGCAACACGAATCACATCAATATTCTGACCTGATCCGCTATAGAGCGTGTAAAAGACACGCGAGAAGATTTCAATGCTGGTTTTATGAAGAAGATCCCCGATCACCGGAATTTTAATGATATAGGTATCCAGCCACAATTTGCCCTTGGGTGTTTTCACCCACCAAACAAAAACTGATATCGGAAGAACATGTGCAAGAGTCAGCATTATCCAGTTGTCCTGCAGCCAGTAGCTGATCTCAAGTGTAGCGGCCGTCATCGGAGGGAGGGCTATATCAAACTCCAGGAACAGTTCGGCTGTTGCCGGGAAAATATATCCCACGTAAAACAAAACGGTGGCAACAACCGCCAGTACCGTTACGGCCGGCATCATGAGTGAACGGCGAAGATTCTTTTTGAACTCAGCATCCCTCTCAAGAAATTTTGCGGTACTTTCAAAAACCAGCGCCATGTTACCCGATGTAGATGCAACGCTGAGCATGTAGGCCGCAAACTTACCAAACACATCTTCGTGCTTTCCGTAAACTTCACTCCCCTCTTTACCATCTTTAAGATCTTTCTGGATCTCTTTGATGACTTCTTTCATTTTCTTGTTTTCGGTATCCTCATACAGAAGATCCAAAATCTCGTCAAAAGAGAGCTGCTGCCGCAGCAAATCGGCTGATAAACTTACAAATGTAACAATCTCGTTCGTTGGAACGCCGCCTTTAAAATCAAAAAGCTTTTTATTAATCCGGTGAACTTTGTAGCCCAGTTTTGTTAGAGCCCGCTCCAATTCCTCTTTATTGTAGGCCTCCTGTTCGCCCACAATCTTCTTTTTACCGGGTTTTTGAACCTTATATTCAAATATCTCTTTTTTCTCGAGCGACTGAACGCTAATGCCATTTTTTTGAACCAGTTTGTCAACTTTGGCTTTGGCATCCTTTTTTGATCCCGCCTCAAACTCGGTTTTGATCGCTTTTCCTGCTTTGGAGGTAGCTTTTAAACGAAATTTTGGCATATCAGTCGATTAATTAACACAATGGTGGTTCTTCAAAAATTGTTATCGACAAGATCAGCTCAGAACATAAATGTTACAATAAAGATCAAATTCGGCGGGCTTCTGATACAACGGACTGATGCGATTGTTTTGAAGCCTGATGGAAATGAATACTGTTTTAATTCCCTGGCTCTGTGTACCTTTAGTTATTCGAAAATCAATAAAAACAGAACAAATCATGGCTTCAATCAACTCACTTCAGCAATTCACATATAAAGACAAAGAAGCGTCTTCTTTTCTGGAAAAACTGAACCAGCTAAACGTTGATTCGAGTTATTATCTCACCATTCTTGCCGGTGACAATCAGTCTGCCCGCCGGTCATTTATGAATGATGTAAAATCAAAAGCCAATAAAGATCTTCAGGTAGTTGACCTCGGTGAGGTGATTACTTCTGTTGAGGAGGAATCCTATCAAAATATTGACAGTATGCTTGAATCTCTTAGTTCAGAAAAGTTTGTTTGGTTCAGGCAGGGAGACGACCTCGATGGTGTTTACACATCCTTTTCATCCTCTGTTGAACAGTATGCCACACCACAGGAAAAATATCTGTTAAAAAAAATGAAGGGCACTGAAAAGGTCTTTTTTATTGAGTTTGAAGATGAAAGCGCCGTCACCAATATGCTGAAACGGCACGCTCAAACACTAATTACCTTTCCAGCAACCAATTCATTCCTGTCGCGTCTCAAGGAAATTACCGTGCACGGCAGTTCATTTAGTACTAAACGCCATGCAGCGGTTTAAATCGCTTGTTTCGTTTTAGTGAAGATCAACTTGTTACATCGTTACTTTACTCTCCTGCCGGGGATCCATATCGTATAGTGACGAGACCGTGGCCTGGATCGTTTTGTACCACTCGTTGCCGAAGGTGTCGTTAATTTCGTAGAAATCGGAAAAATCCGGTTTACGAATCTTCATTTTCCATTCCTGGTTTTTTGCCTTAAAAACAGGATCGATGTGTAAAAGCTGGTGGTAAAGAAGCATCTTCTTTGTGTCGTTATCCAGCATATCCCAGAGTTCACCAGAAATCTCAATCAGGTAATCATTTCCGGAATAATGCTTCACCTCACGGGTGGACTTCATACATTTTGCAGCACGCTGTTTTGATATATTGGGATATACCAGCAAGTAGCCAACTTCGGCAGGTCCCAGTTCAATCTTATGCTGTTCAATTACTTCCGCAGCAATTTTCTCCATTTCAGGAGATTCCATCAGCTGTTTATCCGTTAGTTTTATTTCACCTTCAGGCTTTAAAAAATCGTTATCTGCCATTCGTTTTCAGTCATTCAAAATTAGAAAAATTGTGTAGGTCAAGATAACAAAGTTGTTCCCATCATTAAATCATAATTGGAATTTTAAGAGGGTATTTTTTGAGATGTGATACACTCGTTTTTTGTTATCTTATAATTAGAAACGGGGTTTATATATTCTGCCCGCATAGTCCATTCAATCATTTATCAACATGAAAAAAAGCATAACGGGAAGTCTCACAGGCATAGCAATTGTGGTAGCTGTTGATACACTCATCCGAGTAATTGTCTCGCTTTATCTCGATGTGGAAATAAACCTTTATAGATATAATACATATCCAGGATTTATCTGGGAGTTAGCTATTTGTTTTCTCACTCTTTTCAGCAGCTTTATAGGCGGAGCTGTGGCAGTTTCCAATTCTGATATGCACAGAAAAACAGCGCTCATACTTTTTGGAATTTGGCTTATGGGTGTTCGCTACGGCCAGGTACACCTTTCCATGGAGGAAGAACTTTTGTTACCGATTGTTGCACTCGTTTTTTCACTTTTAGCTGTAATGCTGGTGTGGAAATGGATGGTTATGAAGAAGCCGAAACAGCCCAAAATTCCCGATTCAACAGATACTAAACATCACGCGCCAAAAGATGAGTTTACTGAACTGTAGCATCTACTTTGTTTAAGGGCTCATTTCGCCACTCCATTAGCTGGTCTGCTATTTTACCGCGTGTCTGCTCCATCAAATCAAGGCTGTCTTCTTTCGTAAATTCATCCGTGGCAATTGGTTCGAGAACCTTCAGGTTCACATACACGTCCCTGGTGAATACCCAGGTTTTTTTGGGAAGACACTCCTGAGTTCCGTCTATCACCATTGGCAGTACGGGAATATTATCGCGGATTGCGAGTTCAAAAGCCCCAAGTGAAAATTTCTTCATCCGGCCATCCCGTGATCGTGTTCCTTCGGGAAAAAACATTACCGAGCAGTTGTTTCGAAGGTAATAGCGGCACCTTTTAAACACACCGATACGTTTGTTTGATGACTGACGGTCTACCGATATATCCTGAGCCATTTTCATCATCCATCCTAAAACCGGAACGCTAAAAAGCTCTTTCTTTGCCACCCATTTCATCTCCCAGGGAAGATTTGAAATTAGCGGGATATCGGCGTTTGACAGATGGTTACAAACCACTACATATGGATTTCTATCATCAATCCTGTCTGCTCCTTCGATATTAATTTTCCAGTTTGGATTGATTCGGGAAATTGCCTTGCCAAGCTTTCGAAAAAACCGCCCTGTTCGGTAGCGGACGGGGTCCCGATCAAACAAGCGTACTATTGCCAGCGCAGGAAGCCAAAACAAAACTAATAAGGCAATTCCGGACCATACCAGGAAAGAAAATATTTTTTGACGCATATTTAGAGTATGGCTACAATTTGGGGATAAAGCTCTTGATAATGCCCCATACACCCTTGGCCGGTTTCAGACTGTTTTTCGTACGCTCGGCAGCTTTATCGATCGACGGAGGAATAGCTACCTTTTCAAGCTCGGCAATTTTTTCTTTTTGCTTCTGCTCTTTCAACTCCTGCTTCGAGGGCTTCTTTTCAGTTCGCTGAATTCGCCCGTTATTTCTGCTCTTTCCACCTTCGGGACCAGAGGTTTGTTCATGTTTTTGTGATTTACCGGAAGTGGTTGGCTGAGGTTTTTGCGAAGAATCTGATGTTGTACTTCTTTTCTGACGACTGTCTGAACGTTGAGAGCTATCACGCTTTTCCTGACGATTTGATGATTTTCCCCGGGAGTCGTCTGAGCGGCTCTTTTTCCTTGATTGATCCGCCTGAGAGTCTTTCGTCTCTTTTTGTGATCGTTTTTGATCGCTTGGGCTGCCTTCTTTCTTCCCCCCTTTAAAGTCATCATTCCAAGAAAATTCCGACTTTTCATCAAATTTATCAGGCAGCTGAATGGTTTTGATGGTATTGCCTTTTATTTTCTCTATCTGCGAAAATGTACGACTGTCCCGTTTACTCACAAACGTTACGGCAATCCCGGATTTATCATACCTGCCGGTCCGGCCGATACGGTGAACATAGTCATCCGTATTATTAGGCACATCGTAGTTAATGATCATTGATACTTCCTTTATATCGATTCCCCGTGCCAGAACATCTGTGGCTACAATAACAGGAACCTGCCCGTTCTTAAAGGCCTGCAGAGCTTTATTTCGTTCATCCTGGCTGCGATCGCCATGTATGCTTGCAGCTTTTATCCCTTCGCTTTTCAAAAGGCGTTGAAGCTCGTCCGTTCCTTTCTTCGTTGAGGTAAAAATAATGCAGGAGTCCCACTGTATATCATTAAAAATCTTTTTAACAAGGCTCACCTTTTGCTTACTGCGAAGTCTGTATGCACGCTGTTCAACTGACTGGCTGGGTTTAGATCGTTCGATTTCAACAAGATCCGGATCTTTCATGATGGAACCGGCAAGTTTTTTTATCTCGTTTGGCATAGTTGCTGAAAAAAGAAGCGTTTGTCTTTTTTGAGGAAGCCAGGAGATAATTTTTTTCATATCCGGCAGAAATCCCATGTCGAGCATTCGGTCAGCCTCATCCAGCACCAGGTATTCAAGGCAGGAAAAATCGATACCAAGAACTTTGTTTTGATCGATAAGGCGACCGGGTGTTGCAACGATGATATCAACTCCGGCTTTCAGTGCTTTTGCCTGCTGGGAAAAATCACTCCCCCCTATTACTGTTGCGGAGCTGATTCCGGCGTGATAGCCGATAGCAAAGATTTGTTCATCAATCTGGTTGGCAAGTTCCCTTGTGGGACTCAGAATTAAGGCTTTGATACCTTTCCTGTCACTATTCAGTACCCGTTCCATAATCGGAATTACAAAAGCTCCGGTTTTTCCGGTTCCGGTCTGTGCAACTCCTATTAAATCTTTTCCTGCTGTAATAATAGGGATGGATTGTTCCTGAACGGGGGTTGGTTCTTTAAACTGAAGATCGTTAAGACCGGCAATAAGTTGGTCGGAGAGGTTAAAATCGGTAAACTTCAAATGAATCCTTTTAAAAAATTTAGTAAAAATTATCTTTACCACATGCATATCCATAGCGAAGTATAGCTTTCACTATAAAGACATAAATAAATATGGCAGCTCGGAATATACTATTTTGAGCGTTAAGTTTGTACCTCCAAGAAAATGAATAGCATCTCTTTGGTTCCCTTGTAAAAAGTGATACCTTTTTAAAACATGCGCTGATGGTAAAAATTGCCCAATACAATTTATTGAATAGCCATCAGGCATAAACGAAACACAACCCACATTTTAATTCAATATTTTTTATGAAAGAGTTAACTACTGCGGCAATTGTCGCAATTCTGTTCATGTTCACCATCAACGGTTGCAATTCCCCGGATGCAAGCGGAGATGCTTCCCTCGACTCGAGGATTGACTCCGTCAGCTATAGCCTGGGTTATTTTTACGGGCAAAGCCTTGCATCAGAAGGGGTTGAATCCCTCGAAAACGGTAACTTTATCGCTGGTCTTGATCAGGCACTTGCAGAAGAAGAAGCCGCCATCAATCAAATGGATATGCAGGCCCTGATGCAGCAATACCAGCAGGAGATTACCGCTAACCGCCAGGCTCAGCAGGAATCTGAAGCCAGTGAAAATATTGAGGCCGGCAATCAGTTTCTTGAAGAAAATGCGGAAAATGAGGATGTGATGGTTACTGAATCGGGCCTTCAATATCGTGTAATTGAAGAAGGAAGCGGCGCCAGCCCTTCCTCAGAAGATGAAGTAGAAGTTCACTACCGCGGCACACTCATTTCAGGCGAAGAGTTCGACAGTTCCTATGAACGAGGTGAAACGGCTTCTTTCCCGCTTAATCAGGTAATACCCGGCTGGACTGAAGGCCTTCAGTTGATGAGCGAAGGGGCTACCTACGAATTTTTTATCCCTTCCGAACTGGGCTATGGAAATAATCCGCCCCCCGGCAGCCCGATTCAACCCGGTTCTGTTTTGATTTTCGAAGTGGAACTGATTGATGTAAATAACTGATATCACCTTCTGCTGTAACTTTTAATCGCCCGGTAAGAGATTGCCGGGCGATTTTTTTATGTTAACGTCCTTATGGATACACTTGCATTAACAACGAAAGTACGCCGAAAAGCCCGCCAACTGGGCTTCGATGACTGTGGATTTTCCAGGGCAGGTCAGCTCGATAAAGAAGCCTACAGGCTGGAACAGTGGCTGAACGAAGGCCGAAATGGAACCATGGACTGGATGGAGAGAAATTTCGATAAACGAATTGACCCAACCAAACTCGTACCGGGATCTAAAAGTGTTGTGAGCGTCATTGCAAGCTATCGGTTTGAAGAGAATGAAATTGAAAATTCCGGTACCTCTCATCCAAAAATAGCAAAATACGCCCGTGGGCGCGACTACCATAAAACCTTTAAAGGGCTCTTAAAACAACTATTCAACTACACAAAAGAGATTACGGGAGGTTTAAACGGAAGGTTTTTTGTGGACTCCGCCCCTGTTATGGACAAAGCCTGGGCGGAACGGTCAGGTTTGGGGTGGATGGGGAAAAATGGCAACATGCTCAATAAAGAACTTGGCTCCTGGTTTCTGATTGGAGAAATGATAGTGGATATCCCCTTTGTCTATGATTCACCCGTAGGGGATCACTGCGGTTCATGTACCCGATGCCTGGACGCCTGCCCTACCAACGCCATATACGAACCTTATAAGATCGATGCTGAACGATGCATATCTTACCTCACCATAGAATTGAAAGATAAAATACCGGATGAGGTGAAAAGTAATATCGGGGAATGGGCATTTGGATGCGATATCTGCCAGGACGTGTGCCCCTGGAACCGAAAGGCTGCTTACAGTTCCATTGACGATTTTAAACCCCGGCCACAAGTGATATCTCCACCCGAAAATAAAAGCTGGAGTACAATAGATAACGATTTGTTTGATACTCTTTTTGAAGGTACTGCTGTCCGTCGAGCCACCCACAAGTGGTTTACCCGAAATGCTGAGATCGCGGAACGAAATATTGTATCATCCCCCCGCGATTAAATATAAAGACTCCAAAATCTCAGGGCTCTCCAAAAGTCAATCGACAGCAGGTAAAAATGCTCAGATTACACATTTAACCTGAGTTCGATTCTTAAATTTTAAGAATCGAACTCAGGTTTTTATATGGATCTACTCGACCATCTAAAAATCCAAATTCAATTTCCTGAAACGTAATTACCACAATGTTGGTTTTGTAAGCGAACTCAAACCAACAACAAACGAGGTAGACGAATGCTTGATAAACTTGGATATTTAGCGGCAGGATTAGGATTTACATCAATAGCGGCAAGTATTGCTGCGTGGTACACTGAGAAGGGCGATGATGAGGCTGAAAACGCTCATGCCGAACGATCCGGAATTTTTATCGGTCTTTGGCCGCAGACCTTTTTTGCTCTTGCAACCATCCTTTTTAAACTGAAAGAAATGGGTCACGATAAAGATGCTGAACGAATCATCAAACGGATGGAAGAGAAAGTGAATGAACTTTCCAAAAAGGCTAAATAATTAGGCATCGGATTCCCAATCAAACAGTATAATTAGCCCCTGGCTTGCTTGTCAGGGGTTTTTTTCTGCGTCGCAGGCTCCTCTTCGGCTCTTTCGTCACCGGGTTCTTTCTCCTGTTCCATGTCTTTGCTGACTTTATCTGAAAATTCACTCATTTTTTCAGCCAACACGCTTTTTCTCGAGGTATACTCGGATGGAACGGTTCCCATCACAAACCCAACAGGTTTTAACGATTCCATTTCATCAAAAACAACTTTTAGAATTGCTCCAATAGGTATGATCAAAATCATACCTATTATCCCCCATATTTGTGCTCCGATAAAAAGAAGCAACAGAGCTACAAATGCGTTTATACTCACCTTATTACCTACAATAATCGGAGTGAAAATATTACCTTCCATGAGCTGAATAACATAAAACCCGGCCATAATAACCAGCGGAATAATGAGGGAGTCCATCGTAAACAAGGAGTAAAGAATAGGTAAAACAGCCCCGAAGAGCGGACCCACAAAAGGAACGACATTTAACATCGCAGCAAAAGTTCCAAAGAATACTGCGTGTTCAATCCCGATAATCAGTAGCATAACAGAATTCAAGACCGCTAAAATAAAGATAACTGCTATAATTCCGGTAAGATAACCCTGGACAACACTCTTCACTTTTTCAATAATTTGTTGCGTTGTCTGGGAATTATTCTTTTTGGAATTACTAAATAGTTTCATAAAAAACTGCTTTAGAAAATCCCGGTATAAAAGCATAAAAAACATGAAAACCGGAACCAGAAAAATGGATGTTACCACTGAGGCCGCACCTGCCAGACCACTGGTAAGTGTTGATGAATTTTCACGAATAAATTCCTGTATCGAATCCAAAATCATTTCAAAATTTATGATTTGCTCCACACCGAACCAGGTACCCAGAAAGGTTTGCAGATTGCCCGCAATCTCTTCAAAACGGTCCCGAAAAATATCGGTATCTCCGGCAAATGCCGTAAGTTGTGAATAGAAGAAGAACCCGATTGCAAACAGAATCAGTACTCCTCCCGTAATTGCAACGGGGACCGACACGTACCGCGGAATTTTATACCGTTCAATCCACCCGCATACCGGGGATAACAAAATTGAAAAGAACAGTGCAAAAAGAAGCGGCTGCAACAGGGATTTTGCCACAATCACCGCATAAATTGTCAAAATTATGGCTGCGAGTGTGTATGTATACCTGGCAATCCAGGAATGATTTGAATCCATACTTATTGATTTTCCCGTGATAACTTGAAATTATATGTGCTGATATTTACTGATAATTGGCTGCAGAATATTTTCCAGCCCATTTATTTTTATCTCATACATGGTTGCAAGATACTGCCCAAGCTGTCCGGTAGGAAATCCCTGCCGCTTAAACCATTCCAGGTAGTGAACCGGTAACCGGGTAATATACCGTCCTTCATACTGCCCAAACGGCATTTTATACTGAACCATGCGAATCAAAAATTCCCTGTCATACAGCTGGTTATTGGTATATTCACTCATTTTTCGGAATCATCAGAAGAAAAACAGATCTGCCATTAGTTTTTCGAGGTCAAAAGCCCAACTATGGTTACAAATATTACTGAACCGACTATCGACCAAATCACTGGGAATTCATTACCACCTACCGAAATATTAAACAGCTCCGGCATATTAAGCTGTACGCTCATCCACGAGCCAAGCAATGCTCCTACAAAGCCAAGCACAATAGAAACTATACAACCACCCCGTGTATACCCTGCAATTGATTGACCGATTGATCCACAAATTCCTGCAATGAGCAGTAACAACAAAAACTCAAGTAGACTCATAGTGTATTCCTTTTTTTGTGATTCTTTCTCTGTTTAAAATTCATTAATTCCCCATTACCACGCCCTCACGGCGGGGATCCGCTCCACCGAAAAAACCTGTTTCCGTTTTTTGAATGGCCTGGAGACCGCTGGTTAGCTCACGCGCTGTAATCTCATGTCCCATATCTTCAAGCGCTTCAATCAACTCTACCGGGAACCGCTGCTCCTCTACGATGGTCGGGCCGTTGAAATTCGCAAAATTGGGCAGATTAATGGCCTCCTGTGCGTTCAGATTCCAATCCAGCATACCCACCAGTGCTTTGGCCGTAAAATGAATGATCGCCGCACCGCCCGGTGATCCTACACTTGCAACAAACTCACCATCTTCGCGATTAAACACGAGAGACGGGCTCATACTGGAACGAGGCCGTTTTTCTGGTTCTACCCTGTTGGCAATGGGTCTGCCCTGATCATCCACAGGTTCACGTGAGAAGTCGGTTAGCTCATTATTAAGGTGAAACCCTCCGGACAAACCGGTTCCGCCATCCGACATTATCCGGCTGCCAAATCCCTGCTCAATGGTAGTGGTCATGGATACCGCCTGTCCGTTGCTGTCTACAATACTGATGTGCGATGTTCCTTTTTCCGGTTGATGCGGATGCATACCAAGCATTGCGCTGCCGTCTCCAGGGTCCCCGGGTTCAGCCTCACCCATACTTTCTTCTTTGATTTGTGCAGCACGATCAGCCAGATATTCCCGCTTCAGCAGGCTTTGCCAGTCGTTTGCAGGAGCCTCTGTAAACGCCGGGTCACCAATATAGAGTGCACGGTCGGCAAAAGCCAGCTTTGCGGCTTCCAGGTATCTGTGCAGCCAATCAGCGGATGGATGTGAATCGCGGAAAGCCTCAAACCCTGTGGCCTGTTCCAATTGTTCAACCATTCCAAGCATCTGCATCACCGCAATATGGCCGGATGAGGGTGGCGGAAAGCCGCATATTGTGTACGCTTTCCAGTCATTACACATCATATCCACTTCAAAATCCTGATCGGGGTACGATAAAATATCATCCATAATCATTGGACCGGGCCGTTCATGCGACTGTACTCTTTTTACGATATCGCTGGCAACGGATTCATTATAAAAACCCTCCACACCCTGCTGCGAGATCTTTCGAAGCAGTTCCGCCAATGCCGGGTTCTTAAGGTTTGTACCCACAGGTCGTGTATTTCCATTTCGGTCGTAGTACAAGCTTCCAGCTATGCTGTCATCCCGGAGTGATTCATCAGCTTCCAAAAGCTCATGCAGGCGCGGACTGATATTAAACCCCTCTTCTGCGAGAGTAATAGCAGGGGTGAAAAGCTCCTCCCAGGTAAGACTGCCGTGTACTTCATGGGCGGCAGCAAGCATGGCTACCGTACCGGGGACACCTACAGATTTCCCGCTTTTTACAGATTCCTCAAATGGCGGAAGCTCACCGTTTTCGTCGTAGAACAGTTCCTCATCTGCACCGGCCGGTGCCCGTTCTCTTCCATTGTATGCAAATTTTTCACCCTCATCATACGTCAGCAAAAATGCGCCTCCGCCAATACCGCTCGATTGTGGCTCAACCAGCGTCAGCACCATTTGAACAGCAATAGCCGCATCTACGGCAGACCCACCCGCGCTCAATATCTGGTAACCGGCATCGGTAGCAAGTGGATTTGCAGCTGCTACGGCAAACTCTGTGGTTTCCCATCCCGGTTTTTCGGTGTACCCGGTGGACAGCTCAGGTTGTTCCGGGATTGAGTACCCAATATCCCCGGCGGTGTCAGTTGATTTACAACCCGCAGCTATAACAGCGAGAATAACAAGCGTGTACAGAGTAAAGTAAAAGCGTCGGATCATAGGGTTTATTAAGTTTTACGTGGCATTATAGGCCCGGGTTGATGGATACATCAATAAAATAAATAGCATACAGATAAACCAACTGAAAATAAACGATGAATCGGTCAATTTTTCACACTCTGTACCTCGTAAACATATTTCGTCCGACGACTGTACCCACCAAATTATTCCTGCGAGAAATTGAGACTAAAGCGTCGAAAAAGTTATGGGCCCGGCCATCGGTTGGTTCATTATGATAACCATGCACAAAAATCGGTACCTATCAAAAAAGTGGTAAGACAAAGATTCTTAAATCTTAGAGATGTAACATAATCACAATTTCTCCGTAAACTTTTAGGCTCAAAAATCATCATAACCTGAATCCAATGATCTGTATGCGAATAGTTGGAATAGCAATATTCATTGTACTTCTGCAGGTATCTGCAGCTTTTGGCCAATCCTATTCCATACCGGAGATCCATGTTGAAGCTACAATTACTGAAAATGCCGTACTACAAATCAGGGAACATCGGTCCTATCAGTTTAACGGCAATTTCAGTTGGGCGAATTACAGGTTACCCAAAGAAGGGTTCAGGGATATCAAGGGTATTCGGATATCAACAGGTGATAGTAGTTTTGTAAATGAAAACTCAGAAGAACCGGGAACCTTTTCTGTATCGGAAAGCAATAAAACAATTGATGTAAAATGGCACTTTAAGGCATCAGACACGTCCCGGACGTTCACCCTCTCCTACGATCTGACAGGTGCCGTATCTGTTGGCCGGGAATGGAGTGAGTTGTCCTGGAATTTTCTTGCATCTGGCAGAGAAAAAGCAACCGATCGATTTTTTGCCTCTGTTCGGTTTCCGGGAATGGTATTACCCGACTCTATTTATACCTGGACACGAGGAGATACGACCACATTCGAAGCGAATACTCTTCAGGGCCTAATAGAGTTCCGAGGCAATTCTGTTTCAAGAAATCAGGCCGCAGAACTTCGCACCCTGTTTCCTGCCAGAATACTTACAGGCGAAGATACAGAAGTCACCCATCCTGAACTTACACTTGAACAGGTTTTATCAGAAGAGGAAGCCCGTAAACAAGAAGCTCAACAAAAATCTGAACGCGATGAATATTACGCTGAGATTACGCCATTCGTAACACTGCTCATAAGTCTGCTCAGTATCCTGTTTTTTATCCTTATATATCGCAGGTATGGTACCCGATTCCCAACCCGGTCTCATTCGAACCGGCAAACGTTAGTCATACCGGGACAGAAGTCGCCTGCCCTTATTGGTCGATTGATGGTATCACAGCAAACCACTTCAAACCACCTGGTAGCTACGCTTTTTGAGCTCGCCCGACGTGGCTGGTTCATCATTTCAGAAGAAGAAAGTGAAAAAAAAGGTTTCTTTTCATCCGGTGAGTCAACATTCAGAGTAGACATACCGGACCGAGAACCGGATGACAAACTGACCAGACATGAGGAAATGGTTGTAAATTTTGTAAAGCAGCGCCTGGCTGAGGGTATTGATACGTTTGACAAACTGTTTGAAGGAGGTGATACGACTGTTTCAAAATGGTATTCGAAATGGACAACCCGGGTTAAACAAGAGTTCAAAGAGAAGAAATGGATTGATCCCAAAAGCTACAGGGGTGCTGTATTAAATGGTATGGCACAACTGGTTCTGCTGGCTTGCTCGATTTTTCTTGTTATTCGTGGCACAGAACTGGCAATTGCGGCAATTGTTATCAGCGCTTTACTTCTGGCGTGTTCTTTTTTCATCGTTCGAAGAACGGAGAAGGGAGAAAATATATACAAAGAGTGGAAAGCATATTCCGACGGGTTGAAAAATGCAGACGACAGAACCGTTAAATTGGAAATGCTCGACAGGCATTTTATATACGCCACAGCTTTTCATTTGTCGAAAAAACAGATTGTAACACTGATGGAATCCGCACCCGAATCTGCACATACCATGATTCCATGGCTTATTTTTGCTCCCGGATCACAAACAAGTATAACGTCGGTTGCCACTACTATGTCGACCTTATCGGCAACCGGTTCAACTTCGTTTACCGGGGTAACGGGAGCAGGAAGCGGAGCCAGTGTCGGCGTATCGGGCGGGGGCGCATCCGGTGGCGCAGGTTAGTGAAAAACAGAATGACTGAACCATCAAACAGTAACACGACGAATACCGGACAGACCCGAAATTAACCAATCGGAACTTGCCAATGGTATCAGCTAAGTTCTTGTCCTACACGTTGCAGTAACTCCTTTGTTGCCACAATACCATCGGTTTCACTCAGCTCGGAACCCTCATATTCAATTCCAACATGGCCCGTGTACCCGGCATCTTTCACAATTTGCATCAGGCGCATAAAATCGAGCTCCGATTCATTTCCTGCATCATCGAACCCGTAACTTTTAGCGCTCACTCCTTTCGCATACGGCATCAGCTCTTCCGTACCCTGGTAATTATCGTACGTTTCGCCATCCCCGATGGTAAAATTCCCGAAATCAGGCAGAGTACCACAATTTGGCATATCCACCATTTCTATGGTACTGACCAGCCACTCAGCATTACTGGATAACCCTCCGTGATTTTCAACAACTACATTTATGTCCTCACCCGCAGCATATTCGCTCAGACTGCGGAGGCCATCTGCACTCCGTTCCATCTGTTCTTCGTAGCTCCCTGAACTTGCGGCGTTAACCCGAATCGTATGGCATCCAAGAAAATTAGCCATATTAACCCACTTATAATGATTTTCCACCGCCTGCTGCCTGGCTTCCTGATCAGGATCACCAAGATTTCCCTCAGCATCAACCATAATCAGCACGCTTTCAACGCCTTCGTTATCTGCTATGTTCTTCAATTCATTCAGATAGGATTCATCCTCTGCTTTATCAAAATAAAAGGTATTCACATATTCAACAGCACCGATGTCAAACTGCTGCCGGGAAATTTGTGCAAAGTAAAGTGGATCTTCTTCTCCCCTGAGCACGTCTTCAGGATTATTTTGCAGGGCATTTCCAAAAAATTCCCATCCCTGCTCAAGTGCATCACCAAAAAATGTGCGGTGCAGTGACCATTGGGCTAAAGAGATATCAAAAAAGATATCATCAGACTGACTGGAACTGCTGCATCCGCTTAATGTGAAAGGGGCAGAAAGCAGTGTTGCACCGCCAAGAGCAGTGAAACCCATTCGGTAGAGAAATGTTTTACGATTCATAGTGTAATTTGATGTTTGAGTTATAACCGACAGCCTTAAAATAAAAGAATTCAACAAAATCGAAACTATCGTATTCAGCTGAAGCTAACTATTCTATTTCTGTATGATTAATTTTGAACTGAATTAGCTATATTTCAATTGTAATCATCTGCGACGTTTGACGTTATTTAATCAAAAAAGCGCTTTTATGGAAACTCAGGAAAAGCTTGATCAATTTCAGCAACGTATCGATAACGGTGAAACCATCGAACCCAAGGACTGGATGCCTGAACGGTACAGAAAACAGCTGATTCGGATGATGAGCCAGCACGCTCATTCCGAAATTGTGGGCATGCTGCCGGAAGGCAACTGGATTACACGTACACCCTCTCTCAAAAGAAAAATGGTGCTTCTCGCGAAAGTGCAGGATGAAGCAGGACATGGCCTCTACCTGTACAGTGGAACTGAAACACTGGGTGTAACCAGACAGGAACTGATTGAAGACTATATCTACGGTAATGCTAAATATTCAAGCATTTTCAATTACCCAACCCTTAGCTATGCAGATATCTGTGTGATCGGCTGGCTGGTGGATGGCGCCGCAATTGTCAACCAAACGATGCTGGCGAAGTCTTCCTATGGCCCATATGCCCGCGCAAACCTGAGGATCTGTAAGGAAGAAAGTTTCCATAAAAAACAGGGCTACGAAATGCTGGCCAAGATGGCGGATGGTACTCCTGAACAGAAAAAAATGGCACAGGATGCTGTAAACCGCTGGTGGTGGCCCACCCTGATGATGTTTGGTCCGCACGACACCGACTCCCCCAACAGTGCCGAGCTGATCAAATGGGGCGTTAAAACCAAGACCAATGATGAACTTCGCCAGAGTTTTGTAGACCGTTCGGTGATGGAAGCTGAAGCCATTGGCATTGAATTGCCCGATCCGGATCTAACCTACAATGAAGAGAGCGGCCACTGGGAATTTGGCGAGATTCCCTGGGATGAATTTTGGAGCGTGGTGAAAGGAAATGGACCGATGAACCGTGAGCGAATAAAAGCCCGCCAGAAAGCCTATGAAGAGGGTGAGTGGGTGCGGGAAGCCGCCATGGAATATGCACGGAAGAAAAAACTGAAGGTCGAAAAAGCATCCTGAGTTGGTTGAAATATTTTATTGAATAAAACGTATAAATTTTTTGGTCAATATGGAGTTGATTTTGGAGTGTCCCCCTTCCCCCGCAAGGGATCCCTTCGGGAGAAGGGGGACTATTATTAATAGCCTGATTATACAGACTTCAAGAAGAAACTATGAGCAATAATAAATCGAATACCGAGTGGCCGCTCTGGGAGGTTTTTTACCAGCCCAAAGATGGCAAGCCGTTCGAGCATGCCGGAAACGTGCACGCCCCGGATGCTGAGATGGCACTCCAAAATGCACGAGATACGTATGCACGCAGGAATGAGGGAATCAGCATGTGGGTAGTTCCCTCCGATCAGATCACGGCTTCATCACCTGAGGACCGTGGTCCATTTTTTGATCCGGCAAACGACAAGCCCTACCGGCACCCGCAGTTTTACAATGTGCCCCGGGCCGTTAAGAAGAGAAAGTAAATATAGTCTTGAGTTCCCATGACTCAAGACTCACGACTCAAGACTTCCAAAATGAGCACATTCGACACAATACCCCAAACAAAACAGGAAGCCCTGGTGGAAGTTCTTCTTCGCCTTGCCGACGACCGATTGATACACGGACATCGATTATCTGAGTGGGCCGGTCACGGACCGGAACTGGAAGAAGACCTTGCCCTCGCTAACGTGGCGCTTGATATGATCGGGCATGCGGCTTCACTCTATGGATACGCTGCCGAACTGGAAAGTAACGAGGATGAAGATTACTACGCCTACTTCCGGGACGATATTGATTTCAAAAACATCGCACTGGTTGAGCTGCCACGCGGCGACTTTGCGTTTACAATTGCCCGGCAGTTCCTGTTCAGCGCATTTAGCTACTTCCTCTACAAAGAATTAATTGAAACGGTAGAAGACGAGCAATTCAACGGCATGCTGCAGAAGCATATCAAAGAGATTAAATACCACCTTCGCCACAGCAGAGAATGGGTTTTACGGCTGGGTGATGGAACAGAAGAAAGCCATCATAGAATCCAGGATGCATTTGATGAAATCTGGATGTACACCGGGGAACTATTCGATCTGGATGAAGCAGATCGTACCGCTATCGACCACAACTTGTTTGTGGATGTAACAGGGTTCAGAGATGAATGGAAAGACCTGGTGAACACCACCCTGGAAGAAGCAACCCTGTCCGTGCCCGATTACGATCAATATATGTTTTCCGGTTCACGGCAGGGACAACACACTGAACATCTGGGTCCTCTGCTGGCGCAAATGCAGTTTTTACGGCGTTCATACCCGGATGCGGAGTGGAAATAACAGATAAGAGATTTGAGTCGTGAGTTCTGAGTCTTGAGACGCACAGTGTCAGTCTCAACTCTCATGACTCAAGACTCAAGACTATATGAACACAAATCAAATTACACCAAAATCCCAAATATGGTCATGGCTCGAAGAGGTCATCGACCCGGAGATTCCAGTACTGAATGTGGTGGAGATGGGAATTGTGCGGGATGTGGAAATAGAGGATGAAGAGTTGATCGTAAAAATCACTCCTACCTATTCCGGCTGCCCGGCGATGAATGCTATTGAGATGGAAATCCACAAAAAACTGAAGGAGAAAGGGATAGAGAATTTTAAGGTGATCACGGATTTCAAAGA
>JAWLEH010000099.1:0-12275 GCA_041686215.1 Balneolaceae bacterium
CGGGCACCGCTTGCGCCCAGCGGGTGCCCCAGCGCAATGGCACCGCCGTTTGGGTTGATGCGTTCATCGTCATCATCAAGGCCCATTTTACGGGTGCAGGCGAGGACCTGTGCGGCAAATGCTTCGTTGAGTTCGATGATATCCATATCGTCGAGCGTCAATCCGGCGCGTTTCAGTGCAATTTCAGATGCGTAAACCGGACCAATTCCCATAATCCGCGGCTCCACTCCGGCTACACCGGAGGAGACAATCCGCGCCATCGGCTCAAGATTTTGATCTTTAACCACGGAGCCGGATGCAATCAGCATGGCTGCGGATCCGTCGTTGAGGCCGGATGAATTTCCAGCTGTAACTGAACCGTCTTTTTTGAATGCGGGACGAAGTTTGGCAAGAATCTCTTTTGTAGTATCCGGCCTGATGAACTCATCATCTTTGAATAGGATCGGATCCTGTTTCCTGCGCGGAATCTCCACCGGTACAATTTCTTCAGCAAGGCGACCGGATTCTCTTGCTTTCGCGGCTTTCTGCTGGCTCCATGCCGCAAAAGCATCCTGCGCTTCCCGTTCAATCCCATATTTCTCGACCAGGTTTTCAGCCGTATTTCCCATGCCGTCGGTGCCGTACAGCTCCTCCATCTTTGGGTTGATGAACCGCCAGCCAAAACTGGTATCGTGCATTTCGGCATCGTTTCCGAATGGTTTAGATGACTTTGAAATTGCCCATGGGCCGCGCGTCATGTGCTCTACGCCACCGGTGATAAATAGATCACCCTCGTCAGCTGCAATCGCCCGGCGCGCATGAATGGCGGCTGACATGCTTGAAGCACATAAGCGGTTTACCGTTTCACCCGGAACGGTAAACGGAAGGCCTGCCAGCAGCAGAGCCATTCGCGCCACGTTCCGGTTATCTTCACCCGCCTGGTTGGCGCATCCAAAAATGACGTCGTCGATGGCTTTCGGATCCACACCTGAATTTCGTTTCATCAGCTCTATGATCACATGGGCCCCGAGATCGTCCGCGCGAACAGGAGAGAGGCTGCCCCGGAAATTCCCAATTGGGGTTCTGATAGCGTCGATGATGAAGGCTTGGTTTTTGTCGGACATTCTTAGTGTTTTGGTTGATACTTAGTGCTGTTTTAAGATAAGAAATCGGGGGTGAACTGTGGAACTGTCGAATTGAGGAATTGATGAAATCAAGTGACAAAACTCCCCCTTTTCTAAAGGGGGACAGAGGGGGATTTTTATCGTATTGAACTGTCGATAAATTTTAATTTGACCTATGAGTTTATATCCAGTTTAAAAATCTTACGATTCCATTAAAATCTGACGTTGCTGGCAATTTATTTATCCAAGAGTTCCTTTCCCTGCGGAGTGCGCTTTTTGCCGACGTAGGGAGAGGTCAGGAGAGGGTTCCGAAATTTGGATCGTTAGATGTTTACGAGAAGCGGGTCAGCGACGCCGCTTTACGAGTTCTCATACTCCTGTTCAATAAACTCAATTCGTCCGGCAATTTCTTCCCATTTGCCGAAGGCAGCATTGAGTGAATTTTTGAGCTCCTCATACTCCATCGAGATCTCTTTGACTTGCTCTGAATCATCGTAGAAATCAGGTTTCGCCATCATCTTCTCAATCTCTGCTATACGTGATTCGTATGTTTCAATTTTTTTTTCGATTGCTGAAAGACGTTTCTTTAACGGGTTGATTTTCTTCGAAAGCGCATTTCGTTTTTCAGCCTCAAGACGCCGCTCTTCTTTCCGGCTCAGGTTATTGGTTTGGTTGACGCTGTTCTGAGACTGTTTTGCCGACTGCTGTTGATTTTTTTCGGATTCTTCTTCAGCTTTTTTATCAAGGTAATAGCTGATGTTTCCAAGCCATGTTTTAATTTTTCCGGGCTGAACTTCCAGCGTTTTATTCACAATAGGGTCCAGGAAATCACGGTCGTGCGATACAATCATCAATGTGCCTGGAAACTGTTGAAGCGCCTGCTGCAGAATATTTTTCGACTGCATATCCAGGTGATTCGTAGGCTCATCAAAAATCAAAAAATTGCCGGAATTCAGCAGCATTTTTGCCAGGGCCACACGGCTTTTCTCACCGCCCGACAGCACACTTACTTTTTTAAACACATCATCACCCACAAACAAGAACGATCCGAGAATGGTACGGAGCCTGGTTTCCGATTCATGCGAACCGGCCATCCTCATCTCATCCAGCGGGGTATTTTTAGGGTCCAGCTCATCAGCCTGGTGCTGGGCAAAATAGCCGGGCGTTACGTTGTAACCTACTTTTCGCTCCCCATCCGTGATCGGCTCCAGCCCGGCCAATATCCTGATCATCGTAGATTTACCCGCACCGTTTGGTCCAACAACCGCGATCTTATCACCTCGTTCAATTTCATAGTCAACTCCGTCGAAGACCGTGTTATCGTCATATCTCTTTACCACATTTTCGAGCTTCATCACAACCTGGCCTGATCGCTCCGGAGCTGGAAACTGAAATGAGATTTCCGACTGCTCCTGCTCAAGCTCAATCTGCTCCATCTTTTCGAGCTGCTTGATCCGGCTCTGTACCTGCTTGGCTTTTGTTGCTTTGTAGCGAAAACGATCAATAAATTCCTGCGTTTGTTTAATCTCTTTCTGCTGGTTTTCGTACTGCTGCTGCAACAATTCTTTCTCTTTTGCATACTTCTTTTCGTAAAAGGAATAATTTCCGGAATAATCATCCAGAGAACCCAACCGCAGCGCCATTGTTCTGTTGGTCACATTATCCAAAAAAGCCCGGTCGTGCGAGACAATCACAACAGCTCCTTCGTAATTATTCAGAAAAGACTCTATCCACTGCAGTGATTCGATATCGAGGTGGTTGGTGGGTTCATCAAGCAGAAGATAGGTAGGGTTCTGCAGCAGAAGTTTAGCAAGGGCAATACGCATCAGCCACCCGCCGCTAAACTCTGTGGTGGAACGTATAAAGTCTTCCTCGCTGAATCCAAGTCCGGCAAGAATCCGTTCAATATCGGCCTGTAATGTGTACGATCCCGAATTTTCGAGCTTATGCTGGATCTCTCCAAACTGGCTCAGTGCCGCGTCATGTTCTGCACTGTCTGATGCAGCGGTTTCAAGTTTTGACTGCACCTCTTCAAACTGGGTACGAAGCTCCATTATCTCAGAAAAGGCGTGCTCAACCTCTTCAAAAACGGTCAGGTTTGGGTTTGGTTCCACGCCGTCCTGCGGAAGATAACCTACTGTATCTGCATTGCTCATGTTGATGGTGCCTGAATCAGCCTGCTGTTCGCTGGCTATAATTTTGAGCAGTGTAGACTTACCGGCCCCGTTTGGTCCCACGAGGCCAATTCGCTCCCCGGGATTTATAATTGTGTTGACGTTATCAAAAAGAGCACGCTCGCCAAAATGAAGCGAAATTCCATCTATTTGAAGCAAAAGAAACGGGTTAGGATGTTTAGTATATCAGATTTATTTTGATAGCCGGCTGTTTTAACGGCTGCCATAAAATACCAAGGATTATCATCACCATAAAAACAAATAACATGAATCGTTTTTCCACCCCGATTGTATTATTGATATCGGCTGTGCTTTTGATGGCCTGCAATCGTGAGCGTCAGCAGCCTGCTTTTGAGTTCACGATGAATAATCCAACTGAAGCAGGTACTCAATATCCGCATCTCTACCAGGATTCAACGGGCGCCATTACAATGAGCTGGTTGTTAAAGATCGAGGAAGACCTCAATTCCATACGGTTTTCAACATATAATGAGGGCAGATGGACTCCCCCGAGAACAGTATTAAATAGTTCAGATTTATTTGTGAATTGGGCTGATTTTCCATCCGTGGTTGCTCAAAGCGGGAAGGTTGTTGCCGCCCACTGGCTGAAAAAGCGGGATGGAGGGCCTTATGCATATGATGTGAACATCTCATTTCCGGGAGATGAGCCCCGCCGGTGGACAGATCCACTAACTCCTCATGATGATGGCACGGCAACTGAACACGGGTTTGTGTCTATGGAACCTCTTTCAGGTGAAAAGGTTTTGGCAGTTTGGCTGGATGGCAGAAACACAGCAGACCGGGGGCATGATGAATATTCGGATCCATCCAAAGGGATGACGCTGCGTTCGGCAGAAATTTCACGCGATGGCACTGTTGAAAGGGAACGGGAAATAGACGCACTTGTGTGTGACTGCTGCTCCACGGATTTAGTGTTGATGGAGGACAGGGCCGCAGTTGTGTACCGGAACAGGACAGAGGATGAAATCCGGGATATTTCTATTTCATATTATGATTTGGAAACAGGGGAGTGGTCAGATCCGGAGCCCGTTCACAACGATGGATGGGAAATTAACGGATGCCCGGTAAACGGCCCGGTGATCGACCATCTGGATGGACGAACAGCGGTAGCCTGGTATACGGAGGCAGATGGGCGGAAAATAGTGAAAACAGCTGTTTCGGATGACGGAGGGCAATCATTCGCCGACCCGGTGGTGATTAGCGATGAGAGTCCGGCAGGCCGGACGGACGTGGTTGTGGGTGAAGATGGAACCGTATACACAAGCTGGATGAATACAACGGAGGACAAAGGATATGTTATGCTACGCTCACTTTCGCCAGAAGGCAGTTTAGGAAATTCAATTCGGGTTGGGATTACCACATCAAACCGGAGAAGCGGCTTTCCACAAATGATTGAAACAGGAAATGGGTTAATGTTTGCGTGGACACAAACGGATCCGCTCATACGAATTCGAACAGCGAGGGTGAGTTTTGACCAACTGTCCGAATTGAATACATCGCCCGCTGATTCCTGATACTTTTTTAATTAAACACGAACCACAAACAGGTTTTTACTTATGCAAAATTATAGATCTATACTACTTATAATCTGTTTAATGATTCTCCAAACCGGGTGCGCGGGTGCACAGATGACAGCCGGTTCCGATGAGGAGCGAAGGCAGCAGGCTATTGACATCCTGGAGCGCGTGCCGCTTTTTGACGGCCATAACGATGCTCCTTACCAGTATCGAAATAGAGTAGATTACAAATTCAGCGACCTCGATTTTTACGATACAACTCAGCTCGATAACCCGATGCATACCGATATTCCCCGGCTAAAAGAAGGACGGGTTGGTGCTCAATGGTGGAGCGTATATGTGCCGGCAGACATCCCCGAGGATGAAGCGGTGAAGCGGACCATGGAGCAGATCGATTTTGTGTACCGGATGGCAGAACGATATCCGGATGAGTTTGAAATGGCCTACACCGCCGATGATGTGGAGCGCATTTTTGAGAATGGAAAAATCGCCTCGCTGATTGGCATGGAGGGAGGACATTCTATAGCAAACTCACTCGCCGTACTGCGATCATTTCACAGGCTTGGGGCGCGATATATGACGATCACTCACAGCCGCACGCTCGATTGGGTGGATGCGGCCGGAGATGAACCACAACATGACGGCCTCTCAGAGTTTGGCGAAGATGTGATCCGCGAGATGAATCGCCTCGGGATGATGGTGGATCTGTCGCATGTGACACCGGCAACAATGAAAGATGCAATAAGCGTATCAGAGGCACCGGTGATGTTTTCACATTCCAACGCAAGGGCTATTTCCGGTCATCCACGAAACGTACCGGATGATGTACTGCAGCTACTGCCTGAAAAGGACGGACTGGTGATGGTCACCTTTGTGGAATCATTTACTTCTGAAGAGCTACGGCAGTGGTACGCTGAGCGGGCAGGTTATCGCGAGAAGATAGAATCGCTTTATGCCGGTCAGCCGGATACCATTGAGCAGATGGTGAGCGACTGGGAAGAGGAGAACGAGATGCCAAAATCAACACTGGAGCAGGTAGCCGATCATATAGATCATATCCGTGATCAGGTGGGTGTAGACCATATTGGAATTGGGGGAGATTATGATGGTATTACATCTCTGCCGCTGGGCCTCGAAGATGTTTCAACCTATCCAGACCTTTTTGCCGAATTGCTGGATCGCGGCTACACCGAAGAAGAGCTGGAAAAAATAGCCGGCTTGAATATGCTGCGGGTATTGCGCGGAGCCGAGGAGGTTTCCAACCGGTTACGCAGCGAACGGGAACCCTCTGAAGTACTTATTACTGATTTTGATGAATAAAACAGCCATCATAACCGGGGCGGCAAACGGTATTGGCAAAGCCATAGCAATGGCATATACCACAAAAGGATACCATTCATTTATAGCTGATATTGACAGCGAGAATGGCAAAAAAGTGGAGGAAAAGTGTTTAGAAAAAGGAGGTCAGGCCACTTTTATAAAAACAGATGTGTCTGATCCGAAATTATTGAAAGATCTTGTTGCCCGGGTTATGGAAGCGTCTGGCCGAATAGATGTACTCATCAACAATGCCGGCGTTTCAGAATTTTGTCCGCCGGAGGAGTTATCGGTTGAGCGGTGGGATCAGATCCTGAATACCAATCTGCGAAGCAGCTTCTTGTTAACCCGACTCGCTGCCAAAAAAATGAAGATAACGGGCGGAGGTTCGGTTGTGAATATCGCATCAACCCGTGCGCTGATGTCGGAAAAACATTCGGAAGCATATGCGGCATCCAAGGGTGGGTTGCTGGCACTGACGCACGCCATGGCATTATCGTATGCAGATGATAAGATCCGGGTGAACTGCATCAGTCCGGGCTGGATTCATACCGGCGATTATGACTCACTTCGGGACATTGATCACCAACAACATCCTTCGGGCAGGGTTGGAAAGCCGGATGATATTGCCCGGGCCTGTCTCTTTCTGACTGATTCCGCAAATGATTTTATAAACGGAGAGAATCTTATTATAGATGGCGGCATGACCCGTAAGATGATTTATGAGCATTAAATGATTGTTTATTCCTTCAAGTGATTTCTTAGTCGACCGGAAGCCTCTGATTCTTCGCTTTGATGAGGCATCGTCTCGATTTCAATCTTATGGATATTTGATTGATTCTTATCCCCACTGCTTTCATTTTCTCGGTTGATTCTCTCATTTGAAAATTTTTTGGCCTGAATAACAAGGTTTTCTGCAATCTCAGTTACTTCCTGTTTATGTTTATTGAGCCAGCGTCGAGTAAACTTAAAGTAGAGTGGCACGATTAAAGCAGACAACGCCAAACCGCCTAATATTCCGATAGAGGGAGAGTTGAATAGCGAGAAGCCTAAAACGGCACCAAGGGTAGTGATTATCATCGCAGAAATCACAGCAAATAATACATTCAAACCTTCCGAATTCCAGGAAAGGTTCCATGCCATTCGCTTACTGACCCGGATCCTTAGTTTATCGCTGCGCTGCTGTATCAATACCCGGGTGGTGTAAATTGCCATCTCATCAGTGTAGCGCCAGTCTGCGCTGGTCGCCGTTTTGTTCACTTTAGCCTTTCCAGAGTAATCATTCCAAAGCTGGTCCCACCAGTTGATGTCATCCTGTGAGGTACCAAATCGATGGTTAAGTTCAATAATCAGATCATCCAGGATACGGCTGTTCACATCGGCTTTGATCCAGTGCTCCGCCAAAATTTCGGATTTGTTAACTTTTGTGGTTTCTTCAAAATCGGACGTACCGGGTGGGTTATCAAGTTCTTCCGCGGCTTTATGCATCAGTTCGGGATCGATACCGGAATCGGCTGCAATTTTTTCAAGATCATGAATGGTAAGTCCTTTATCTGATCCGGATCGGCCTGATTTTGTTCTCTCTGATTCCAGTTCCACAGCCCGGCGAATAAGCCTTACAACTTCCTCTTCCGAATAAACCTTTTTTGACATGATGTAGAACTTTAGAGTTAGAGTAAGCTGTAAACATACTATTAAGAATCATAATGATCACTCAGCTGCAGTAGTACGGGAGAGTAAAGTACATGTTGCGTGTCATACAGTTCAATAATAATCCGGAAAAACATCTATTTAACGAGTAACCCGGTTCATTCATCAACAAATTTTACTACCGCATTGCTGGCGTATACAGAAGATCCGTGTAGATTACCGTTGCAAGTCAAACCAGGCAGTCAATCCAGTCGAGTGCCATGTGGATCAGCAATCCAAGGCCGACCAGGTGCATTACCCGTACAGTTGGATTCAAAGCCTGATCTATGGTTTTTCTCCTCAGAAAGAATGGAAGTATAAACAGAATGACGTAGAAGATAATAGCCGGTGTGGTGTGGAGTGGATGAAAACCGATAGAACATCGGTTGGGATCATAGATCGGGTCTGCCAGCAAGTGGTCTGCATCAATAATCATTGTAGCAATCATTATCAAAGTAGCATTACGCCATCGGCTGCGATAGAACACAAGTGCGGCAAGCAGGGGGACAACAAAGTGGAGGGTAATGTGAATCATGTCTGTGATGTAGAATGAAATGCATGCGCAACATTGATATGGCAACTCTGCTACGTGGTTATCAATTCAAAAGCCAATTAACTACTCAGGAAAGGACTGCAGGAAACACTTGTTAACCTTCATTATTTCTGATTTCAACGATATTCTCACAGCTTTGTAGCAGCTCAATAAGCTGCATGAGATCGTCATCTTTACTCATTACAACCAGATCCGCTTTCTTAGGCTCTCCGAAAAGTCATACGTTCTGAAAATTAGTAGCACAAGCTTAAATAATTTAGATTTATTTGTTTCGAACTCACCCCATCCCCTATCTAAATAATCAGAGAGGGGATATGGTCTAAATTATTTAAGCTTTTAACAGACATCAATTCTTTATTTAACTTTTCGGAGTGGGCTCAAACATTTATTATTTCAACTATCAAACAACTGTTTTTTTAAGTTCTTGTATGAAAGATAGTGTTGCTACCACTTAATTAGTATAGCCTTTACAAGGGTTAAAGTACTGATTATAAAAACTTTGCGTTCTTAGCTAACTTTGCCGGTTAATACATTAGGGAACTCATCAAAACAATCCACAAAATCCCAAAGCCAAGGTTTTTTACTCATAGGAAGCTACATCTATTACTGATTTGCAGCTGTCCCGCTCATTTTTTCCGAAGAGCAGTGGTTACACCTCCCAACCTTCCCGGTAGGTTCTTCCCACAAACTGATTTGCTTCTTCCAGGTTTGTGATCTCCATGTTTTCTCCGTCCCATAACAGTTTTTTCCGGCCATAATAGTCCATTTGCCCGTTACTGTTTTCCCGGCGCAGCATGTAGCTTCGGATGGCAAGATTCCCCATGAGTACGGTTTCGGTCATTGGCCCGGCGTAATCGAAGGATGAGGTGAGGGCTTTGTGTTCATCACTGTCAAAACCGGCTTTACAGGCATCCACCCATTTTCGTTGATGGCCATATTCCGGTTCCTCGTTATCCTCTTCTTCGGGACCGAAATCGGTGGTTCCGTCATTCAGGTAGAGCTTGGGCATCAGCGGAGAGCTGTCGTTAATGTTTGTAGAGATCACTCCATTTTCACCGATAATCAACACTCCGTTAGCACTATTGGGCCCGCCCATATCATGATCGGCGGGAATAATTTCGGGCCTTGATGGCTTAATGCCACCATCGCTCCAGGTCATTTCAATAGGGGCTTTGGTTTTGTCGGTCGCCTCATAATGCATGGTTAAATAAGATGATGGAGGACAGCCTGCGGGGTGATATTCGGGCGTCCACATCTGTGTATAGATGGTACCCACACTACACTCTGCATCGGTAGGATAGGTGAGACCCAGCGTACGGTAAGGGATATCAATAAGGTGGCAGCCTACATCTCCAAGGGCTCCGGTTCCGTAATCCCACCAGCCTCTCCAGTTAAAGGGATGCATTTCGGGGGTGTATGGCCGGTGTTCAGCAGGACCCAGCCAGAGGTCCCAATGTAGATCTTCCGGTTTTTGCGAAGGATCGGGTTCAGGCATGGCAAAACCCTGCGGCCATACCGGGCGGTTGGTCCATACATTCACATTGGTAATGTCTCCTAAAACGCCGGAATCCACCCATTCTTGTACCATGTTCAAAAGTGTATTGGAAGCTCCCTGATTACCCATCTGGCTTACAATTTTTTGTTCCCGGGCCATACTCGTAAGCAATCGTGCCTCGCGAATATTATGAGTCAGCGGCTTTTGCACATAAACATGGATTCCCCTTTCCATCGCATATTTTGCAGCCGGCCCGTGAACATGATCGGGTGTAGAAATGGTAACCGCATCAATATCCGTTTCCTGATCCAGCATTTCTCTGTAATCACTGTATAATTTCGCATCAGGAAATTCTTCGACGGTATTTGAGGCAGAACCTGAAAAATCTACATCGCAAAGCGCAGAAACACGTTCACGTTCATTCACTGTTGCGTTACGTATATCGCTGGATCCTTTGCCTCCGGCACCAATGGCAGCTAGGTTGAGACGGTCACTTGGAGCGGTATATCCAACTCCGCCAAGTACATGGCGGGGCACAAAATAAAATGAAGAAGCGAGGGCGCTTGTTTTTATAAAGTTTTTTCGTGAGATGGATCCTTTTTCTTTCTCATCGTTTTCCATGATTTGAACCTTGTTTATGGGTTAGTGGTAACCAGCGGGTATTGAATTATACCGCATATTCTTGTTCAGGAATATTCAATAAATTGGATAAATATAAAAATGGTAAAATTAAAGCTGCGAATCATAAAGGTTGCGTTCTGATGAAACCGGAAGGGAGAAGTAACGACCATGTATCTGATATTCCCTGGCTTAATCCAGTATTCTCCAAATGTAGTTGATCTGGACGAGAGATGGTAGGGTAAGTGTGATGATAGGTGCATCAGCATGATTAAGCGTCATCTCATAGCCGAATACTTCCTCAGGATGGGGGGCGTTGAGATCGATTTTACTAAAGTTGAGAAGTGTTTATTCAACAACTCGCTAAGATCTTAGATGTCGGCAATGAATATTTTAGCGGGGAGATTTTTGGTTCTAAATTCCGAATCGCGATCTATCACATATCCGGTATTTCCAAGGTGATGTCCAATATAGTGATTTAGATTACCGATGAGAGGAAGAGATAGGTTACCGGCAGATTTGGTAATGGATTCTTTTGTTACCCAGAGATTTTCTTCTAAACGGAATGAATTGATCTCATTTTAAGCAGTAAGATCATGTTTATAGATTGTAATGAGTTTATGAATCATAGTTTTGTATTTATATCTGCTGTATTCATGGTAATACCTCACTGTTTAAATAGGTCTTAAAACTGATTTGCTCAAATCAATCAAATTTCTGTAAACGAGCCTATTCTAAATTGATTACATGATGTAACGAAAAATCAGAACTGTATGAACTCTGGATAAAAAGTCAGCTTAATGAATTACGTGGTTCCGTAACCGCTGGTTATACTCACAGGTTTTAAGGTCGAGATGCGTGACCTTAATCCGCGGGTTAGTACGCTACGATACTTTTTGTTTGGTCAAGGAAAATTTAGCAATGGATTCGACCTTGTTTTGTCGCTGATACCAATCATTGCCGACCAACTCAACTTGATCAATTATACAACTACCAAAATATCTATCTCTTAACCTGGCAATTTTGTTGATAAATCTCTCAGCATTTTCAAACGATTCTTTAAATCGAACAACTGTCATGTGAGCTGTTTTCAACTGATAACGTTTATCAATGGAATGTTGCAGGCTGGTATCTTTAAACTTTTCCCTTAGTCTATTTCTCAAAAGGGTTAATTGATCACCGTTTGGAAATCCTTGAACTAAAATACATGAAGGGGAAGCTGTTAAACCGCGAAATGTAATTTCAAAGGGAGAAATTGAATCGATAGCAGATTGTACAATTTTCTGGTAATCTGCTGGATCAATTTGATTAAGTGAGAAACCTGCATAGCAAGAAATGATTGACAAAATAGTTACATGTAAATCTGATGCCGGATAGTAATATTGATTAGGAGCTACATTTCTAATGTCCTCAAGAGTATTTGAAATATTTCGTTTTACTTCTTTTGTAGGCTGAGCTAATAATGTAATTCCATATCGATTGTCATCTTCTGTATTAATTAAAGTGTCAAACTCAAATTCACTTCTTCTAAACTTCTGAAGTGAATGGTTCCATAACTTGTTGTAATGATTCTCTAAGTCCACGACTACTGAATTATTTTAGTAACGTACTAACGGCTCTTGGCTTGTGCTGCCAGGCAGTGTAATTTGTTATTCGACCTCAAAGCCGAAATTGGTCAGTACGAAGCCGTTGTGTGTGCCCGGCATGGGTGCCTTGGCTTACAGGAATGTAAGCCATAAATCTTGAGGGTGCCACATAGTGATCCCTTAGTAGGGAAAAGTCCCTTAT
>JAWLEH010000017.1:0-34244 GCA_041686215.1 Balneolaceae bacterium
TTTTGGAATTAACTCTGTAGATGAGCTTCCGAAACCGAGAGAGATTGATGAGATTCTGAAAGATGATGATATGGCCGATCACCGGCGCCTGCTGATGGAACGGCAAATGGAGCTGGAAGAAGAGGACGCGATGAAGCTGTTCGATCACTATGAAGAGGAAAGAGAGTCGAAGGAGGAGGAATTAGGCCCGACAAACGGTACGGGGAAAAACGGCAATGCCCGGGAAGAAGATGGAAAAGATGAAGACGATGAGCCGAATGATGGGAATGAGAGAGGGAGTGACGGGGAGAAGGAGTGAGTGTGTGAAGACCTGGTAGAGTTTCCGCGTGCATTTTGCGGGATCCTGCCAGAGTCTCAGTCCATGAACATTTCCAATTCGGAAAACGGTGTATGTCTGTTCAAAAGATGAGAAAAATTTATATCGTAATTGATCGCAATACCGGACATAGTTTAGCAAGTGACAGACATACAATGATTAATATAGTTGAATCAAAACGGAAGGTTCAGCAATTAAAAGCCGGAGTTTTTTAAAAACCAAAATCATCTGTTGAAAACCTCACATGGAGTGTGTACTTTTATACACACTTAAATTTACATCGATTATTATAATTTTGTCTGAGAAAAGTATAACTGCTTCCATAATATGGGATCGTTTTGGATTTGGAGTCTCTACGGTTTGTGCTATCCACTGTCTTTTATTTCCGGTGCTAATCTCTGTTCTGCCGGTCACTTCCTTTCTGCCTGCGCTGCATGAATGGGCACACCCCGTATTTATCATAACGCTCGTACCCATTGTGTTTTATGCTTCGAGAAGAAGTCATTACGATACAACCATAACCTCTCTTCTTGCCGGAGGCTTTTTTATTGTGATAGGCGGCTGGCTCGGGGGGCATTTTCTATTTGGATATCTTTTTGAAACGATCGTAACACTCATCGGCAGCGGTGTGTTGATTGCAGGCCACTGGTTCAATTACCGCCACCATCAGCAGTGCAGTAATAAATCACACCACCACCATCCGGTTGCTGAAAAAATTGAAGAAGAACTGACTCGCGAAAAAGAGGTGGCATGAAACGACTCAATTTCACACTGGATGATGATACCGTAAAACTCCTCGAAAAGCTTGCGGGGAAATACTACAGAGGCAATAAATCTCAGACCGTTCGGGCCGCACTGGAAAGCCTGGCGTCTCACGCCGGACAAGAGGGATGGGTGATCAAGGGTTACACTCCGCTTCGTGCGGATCACTCAACGCAATGTCATGAATGCGGAACCGAGCATACCAAAGGGGCCATTCTATTCAAACCGGTCTTTGAACGCGGCAGCAGCCCGTCGGCGATTAAAACTATTCCAAGCGAAGAGTGGGTGGAGTGCCCCGACTGCCTTGAAACGAAGTAGTTTATTCCATTTATTTACCGGACCCTGGCAGCCTATTTTCTTACCAACTATACGTCCACGGATTTATGATTTTGATACCGCAATTTGAAAAATCCTTTTCATTTCTTGTACTCAATTTCGCACCTCTGCTTTTAGCTATCGCCGCAATTTGAGCGTCAAATTGACTTATGGGCTTCCCGGAATTTTTATGGGATGCAGCAATTGTTGCATAAAATTCGGCCGCAAGCTGATCGAAAGGTAGTATTCGTCGATCAAAATCTTCTTCAAACATCAATTTAGCAGCAAGCTGAAGACTATCTTTTCGTTTACCATCAGGAAGCAGTGCGATCCCATAAAGAATTTCAGATTGTGTAATGGAAGCGATAAAAAGTTCGGACGATAGTTGTGATTCTGTCCATGAAACAACATTAGGTGAAGGATTTGGCTTCATGAGCTCTGATAAAACATTTGTATCAAGAATTGTCATGATTCAAAGTTGACGGGTTCACGAATGGGTTCTCTTGGAATTTCGGGAAGATCAACACCGCCAAAAGGCTTAAACCGTTTACGAATAGAGTCAGCGAGATTTCCTGACGAAGTAGATTCTTTCGCAAGCGCCACTTTGAGTATAGACCGAACTTCTTCCTCCATCGATCGGCCGTGATTTGCTGCCTGCACTCTCAACTGTTCTTTTATCGACTTATCAAGATTTCGAATGGTAATACTTGGCATATGCTTACGATTTATATTTTTTATACTCTTCAAATGTAATCAATGATCTCATTGAAATCAATGAAAGTAACTTGATAAGAAATTTCATAGCCGGCCCTAAAACATGCTTACCGGGAATTAGAGAACAAGACGCCTTCAACTGAATTGCAACATTGATGTAGCCGCAATTTAAAATGATCTGCCTGCTGCCGGCGGTATGTTCAGTAAGAGTCAGTTTACCCATATGCATTTCGATTGCTATCTAAAATAAAATGTTTAGTCTAACCTAAATAATAATTACATTGCTAAAAACAATGGGATAAAAAGAGGTTGCTATGAGATCTTTAATATTATTTACAGCAGCGATGTTGCTAATTGGAACGGGTGTGGTTGAATCCAAAGCAATCAACACAACCGAAACCCTGAGGGGTGAGATTGTTGAATCCAATACGGGAGAACCGATTCCAGGCGCAACAGTTCTGGTAGAAGAGCTAAACCGGGGAAGCGCAGCCGATACCGACGGGAGCTTCGAAATAGAAAATATACCGGCCGGATCATATACGCTTGTTGTGCAGTCAGTGGGATATGAAACGGTCCGGCGGGAATACAATCATCCCTCAGATGAACCTCTTACGATCCGGATGCGTGTGGAAACTGTGAGGGCAGAAGATGTGATAGTAACCAGCTCCCCGATCGGGCGAAATATACGATATCAGCCCGCCCAGTCACTGAGTGCGGAGAAACTTCAGCAAAAAGCGGCTCCAAGCCTGGGTGAAATCCTGGATGGAACTCCGGGCGTAACAACCCGATCATTCGGCTCTGCACCCGCCCGTCCGGTCATACGGGGATTTGACGGGGATCGAGTTTTGGTGATGCAGAACGGTGAGAGGATGGGCGATCTGTCGGGGACAGCGGTCGATCATGCCGTGGCTCTTGATCCCCTGGCGATGGATCGTGTAGAGGTGATTCGGGGACCGGCCAGTTTGCTCTATGGGTCAAGCGCCATCGGGGGAGTGGTGAACATGTTCAGCAACGATATGCCGCGAGAGTGGGAAAACGGAAGATCTTCATCGATTGCCACTCACGCCTCAACAATGAACAAAATGGGGGCCGGACTACTCCGAACTCAATATGGTACGGATCGTTTTGCGGTAACAGGCCGCCTCATTTACCGTGATGGAGGGGATCTCAGAACGCCGGACGGCAGACTGCCGGACACCGCGTTACAGAATATCAGCTTTGGCGGTGGCGCAGGATATCGGGTGGGAGATTTTGAATCGGGTTTGTCCATATCGGGCATGGATTATACGTACGGTTTGCCGGAGGCGATCGATGATCCAAATGAATCGATTGAGATACGAATGAAACGTACAAATATTCAAAGTATCTCTACACTGAAGGTGGACCGGTTTTTTGATCACGCCGAACTGCGGCTTCATGTGAGTGATTATGAACATGACGAGTTTGAGATTGGGAGACAGGCAGAGGAGATAACCGAAAGCATCGGGATCTCCTTTGCACAACAGGTACTAAGCAGTTCACTGGTCTTGAGGCATCGTCCCGTTGGAAAACTGGAGGGAGCAGTTGGTCTCAGTTTTAACTATTCTGATATTGAAGTGGGTGGAAAGGATGCCCTCACGCCCAACGCCAGCGGCTATTTTATTGCAGGATACCTCTATGAAGAGTTGAGCCTTACCAATACACTGACGTTGAAAGCCGGCACACGACTGGAACTCAAAGAGACATTTGTAACAACGAATGAACTTTTCACCAACGCAGATGATTTTGAAGATCGCTCAGACCTAATCGCATCAGGCGCGTTGGGATTGAACTATTCTCCTTCATCCAACTGGACAGCCGGCCTCCAGTTTGCAAGGGCTTACCGGTCCCCAACCATCGAGGAACTCTACTCATTTGCACCCCATGCCGCGGCCGGTTCGTTTGATATAGGAGATGCCTCTCTGAATAATGAATACAGCCTGGGCACAGATGTCTTTATGGAATATCGATCGAACAGGATAACCGGCCAGCTTTCACTCTTTGCGAACCGCATTGATAACTTTGTGGATTTTTCTCCCACCGGTGAAACTCACGAAGCTTCCGGTCTGCCGTTTTTTGAGTACCGATCGAAAGATGCAGTGATGTATGGTTTTGAATTTACGACCGACTTGCGACTGTCAGGTAACTGGATCACCGGCCTGGGATTCGATTACGTAAGAGGACGGGAGCGTTCCGGGAACCGTGAAAACCTCACGTTTATTCCACCGTTTCGAACCAGTGCTGAAGTGATGTACGATAATGGGATATTATATGCAGGTCCGCGCGTCAGGGTTGTGAACAGGCAGGAGAAGGTCGCTCCCAATGAAGACCCAACGGATGGATACCTGTTGCTGGGAGCGGATGCAGGGTATCGTTTTGGGCAAGGGTTAACCTTCAGCTTACGGCTTGATAACCTTCTCAACGAACGCTACCGCGATCACCTGAGCAGGGTAGAAAACCGGGATGCCCCCATGCCGGGAAGAAATCTCAATGCGATGCTGCGTTGGGAGTTTTGATATCAACTCTTATTTGTTGATTTTTGGGACACACTATTAAACCAGCTATGTATGCCTAAAGTAATTATTGCCTCAAAGAATCCTGTCAAGATTCAAGCCGTTAAAAACGGTTTTGAAAACATGTATTCCGATCAGGACTTTGATTTTTTTGGAGTATCTGTTTCTTCGGGGGTAGATGATCAGCCCATGAGTAATAATGAAACATATACCGGGGCTATGAACAGAGCAGACAATGCTTCCAGGGAAGTAGTCGGTGCCGACTTTTATGTAGGTGTGGAGGGTGGTATTGAGCGTCATGGAAATGAAATGGAAGTCTTTGCCTGGATCGTTATAAAAGCCGCGGATAAATATGGGAAAGCGAGGACGGCAACATTTTTTCTGCCAAACGAAGTTGTGGAGTTGGTTAAAGATGGCATAGAATTGGGAGAAGCGGATGACATGGTTTTCAATCGCAACAATTCCAAACAACAGGATGGAGCGGTTGGAATTTTAACGGGCAATGTTATCAACAGGACAACATATTATGTTGAAGCTGTTGTATTGGCCTTGATTCCGTTTAAGAATGTTGATTTACATTTTAACTAATGTTGAGATTTAATTGGCTTAGGTAAAGCTAACAATGGATTGCACAACAGGGAAAAATCAATACAGCACAAAATTTCTGGCAGAAATGTCGCTGATCGATATTCACATTCATCGTAATTTTCTGCCCGACCAGGGACCGCAAAACGTCTATCAGTGCGAGTTGTGCGGAGAGTGGCATTTGACCAGTAAATCACAGAAGAGAAATAAACGGTTACAGGAGATGATTGATTCCGGAGAAATGAAGAGAAAACAGCAGGCGAGGCGGTGGGAGTGAATATTTCTTTTTAAGCTACCCTTCCGAATTAAATAACAGTGGTTTAAATTCGTTACATTTAGAAACAGACTGCATCTTAACACAATCTGTGATTAAGATTTCTTGACTCCAATGACAGGAGGACTTCGCTATGACTAAAAAAAAACTGATACATCGTACCGTTGAAACTTTAGAAAAGCTGCCCAAAGAGAAAGTTCATGAGATAGCTGATTATGCTGATTTTGTATTCAAAAAGTATGAAGAGCAAGTAATCCAAAAAGGCTTACAATCACTTGTCAGTGATTCAAATAGCTTTGCCTTTCTGCATGATGAAGAGGATCTATATGATGAGAGCGATTTAAAGGAGAAGTATGAATGAAGAAAGGTGATATCGTATTGATCCCATTTCCCTTTACAGATTTGTCGGGCAATAAAATGCGTCCTGCTTTAACTTTGATTTCAGGAGATTTAGATCTTACCGTAAGTTTTATATCAACACAACTTCACTGGGAAGAACCTACAGATTTACTTCTTCAACCCAATTCATTGAACGGTCTAAAAAAACCTTCCCTTGTTCGAACCGGCAAGATCGCAACAATTGATAAAGAGTTGGTGATTGGTAAGCTGGGTCATATTGACGATGAAATAATAGAGGATTTGGACAGAAAGCTGATACGGATATTCGATATTAATTCAGGCTGAGAAATAGTTTGTAAGATCAAAACGATTGAATCGCCTGCAAGAGATGATCGATTCCGGAGAAATGAAGAGAAAACAGCAGGCGAGGCGGTGGGAGTGAGCCTGTAACCGGCAAAACGATCTTTGCGTTTGCAGGACAAGCCTGCTGTTAGGATCAATAGATTATCAAACATACCCTCCTTTCTGAACAGAGTCACGAAATTCCCCTCTGGAACCTCTCCCGCAACTCAACGACATATATGGCCAGTTCATCCCGGACTTCCTTCGCCCGGGCATAGTATTCGAGGTAGATGTCGCGGTCAAGAAGCTTCTTTTGCCCGATTTCAAAAAGCGCCTCCAGCATTTGGTTGGCGGCCTTTAAGCCTCGTTTGCAGTTGGCGATATTTCCGCCCAGGCTTTCTATCTCAAATCCGAAGCTAAATCCACCCGCTATTTTTGCCGGCGGGATCGTGATGGATCGGGCAAAGGCCTGTACAGATTCGTCTTCTACATCTGCAAGATGTTCGTCGACCATCTGCATCGCATCAATCGTGAACTCGAAGGCCAGCTGATGCAGCGGCAGATCTTCAAAGCTGTCAAACTCTGTGGGCTCATATCCGGTCAGCTGTTTCCATTCCTCACCCTCTTCATATTCATCAGTAAATTCTTCCATCCAATCATTAAATGTGTCATCGTTCTCATCGAGGAGATGAGTCCAGCCCATCTCTTCAGCAATCATCCTGTCCCGATCGGGGTGATCCATATACTTATCAAGAAGCTGAGAGTATTTTTCGGTGCGCCTGTCCGATTCTTTGAAAAACTCCTCCCACCGATGTTCATCCCAGATCTCGGGTTCGTTTTCTTCTTCATTTCCAAACGGTTGATGGTTCTCGCTCATGATGTTCTCCTGTTTGTTGAGTTGATTGTCAAATCTGTAGCTAAAATGTAATACGTCAGTGTAAATGTGTCAATTCAAATGGCGCTTTCTACCCGCAAAATTTTCCCCGGAAGATCAAAAAATGCTCAGATCACCCCTTGGGTACCCTCTAAGTGTATGATGAGATCCTGGATATGGAAGATCAAATTGTACGATTAGGTTTGGCTTTTTCGTCTAATCGTGATTTATTACGATTAGATTTTCTTACTTATAATCAGACTAAATAACAGAACACTTCTTCAGGATGGATTCAATTCTACGATATGGCACTCTTTTTCTTGTTGGAGTGACAGTTACACTTTTTACTTCTTGTACCCAGGAAACAGAACAGGCTGAAGGTCCTGATGCAAAATCGGAGGTTTCACAGGCGGATGAAATTCCTCTTATCTACCACATGAGTTTCATCAGTCGCTATACCCAAAAACTATACTTTGCCGGTGAGGCTGAAAACTGGGAGCTGGCCGACATTTACAATCATGAAATTGAGGAGATATCGGAAGATATTGTCGCAAGGGGAGAAGAGCACGATGGTATCAATATTAGCGGCCTCATGGAAACGATGCTGCTGCCGCAAATAGAAGAGATTGAAGAGGCGATCGATGCCGGCGACCGTGAGATGTTCCTGGATCGCTACAGCGTAATGATTCAGTCCTGCAACAACTGCCACCAGTCAGCTGATTATGGGGCCGTAAAAGTAATTGTGCCGGAGTCGAATCCCTTTAACCAGGATTTCAGCCCGGAATAGATTAATTGGTGAGTCTATAAACCTCAGTTCGATTCTGAAAATCAATAAAAGAGGCCGAGGCACACCCTTTTTGGGCAGCCCGGCTTTTGATAAAGACTAAGTATCGAACTCAGATTATAAACTCATTCTTGAATTCATAAAGCCCATATAGTAAGACAGCTTGTCCCTTATTATTAGACGGTATTTGCATCAAATGTAGCAGAAATAAAAAAGGCAGGCCCGGATGAACCGGATCTGCCTTTTGTGTAAGATTACGTTTTCAAGAAAATGAATCTTAGATTTCTACTTCAGGTCAAATCGGTCAAGGTTCATAACCTTGTCCCAGGCGTTTACGAAATCTTTCAGAAACTTTTCTTCAGAATCCGCACTGCCATACACTTCTGCAATAGCACGAAGCTCCGAGTTTGATCCAAAAATCAGATCAGCCCGTGTGGCGGTCCATTGTATTTCGCCGGAATCACGGTTACGGCCTTCAAACAATTCACGCTCTTCAGAAACAGGCTTCCATTCGTTGCTCAGGTCGAGCAGATTCAGAAAGAAATCATTGGTGAGCGTTCCCGGTTTGTCGGTGAATACCCCGTGACGCGTTCCGTCATAATTGGTGTCCAGTACTCGCATACCGCCAACCAGAACCGTCATTTCGGGCACGGAAAGACTCATGAGCTGTGCTTTATCAACAAGAAGTTCTTCGACAGTTGCTTTTCGAAGTGGCTTAGGGTTGAAGTAGTTTCGGAAACCATCAGCATCCGGTTTCAGCCATTCAAACGATTCAACATCAGTCTGTTCGGCCGATGCATCCATACGTCCCGGTGTGAATGGCACGGATATTTCATGTCCGGCCGCTTTAGCCGCTTTTTCGATGGCTGCACTTCCTCCCAAAACGATCAGATCGGCCAGGGATACTTTTTTATTGCCGGGTTGATCATTATTAAACTCTTCCCGGATTCCTTCAAGTGCATCCAAAACCTTGGACAACTGCCTTGGGTTATTTACTTCCCAGTTCTTTTGTGGTGCCAGCCGAACACGTGCACCGTTTGCACCGCCCCGTTTGTCGGAATCGCGGTAGGTTGATGCAGAAGCCCAGGCTGTCGATACCAGTTCGGAAACCGTCAAACTTGTATCGAGAATTGATTGCTTTAATACCTCTATGTCATTCTCATTTATAAGTTCATGGTCCACTTCCGGAATTGGATCCTGCCAGAGCAGATCTTCTTCGGGAACTTCCGGCCCGAGATAGCGGGACTTTGGCCCCATATCACGGTGAACAAGCTTAAACCAGGCACGGGCAAATACATCGGCAAACTCATCGGGATTTTCATAAAATCGCCGGGATATTTTTTCATATGCCGGGTCTACTTTAAGCGCCATATCTGTTGTTAACATCATGGGAGCATTCTTTTTGTTGGGATCGTGCGCGTCTGGCACGGTTCCATCACCTGCACCGTCTTTTGGCTGCCACTGCCATGCGCCGGCCGGGCTCTTGGTCAGCTCCCAGTCGTACTTAAAAAGGTTTTCAAAAAAGCCCATGTCCCATTCAATGGGGTTATTGGTCCAGGCACCTTCCAGTCCGCTGGTAATTGTATCGGCACCTTTACCGGACCCATAGCTGTTTTCCCAGCCAAGGCCCATTTGTTCCATAGGGGCCGCTTCGGGATCCGGCCCGTTATGTTCTTCGGGCGCTGCGCCGTGTACTTTACCAAATGTATGGCCGCCGGCAATCAACGCAACCGTTTCTTCATCATTCATAGCCATTCTTTTAAATGACTGGCGAATAAATTGAGCAGACTTCGCAGGATTTGGCTCACCATTCGGGCCTTCCGGATTTACATAAATCAAGCCCATGTGGTCAGCAGCAAGCCTTCCTTCAAGATTTCCATCTTCGTCGTGCCGTTCATTGCCAAGCCACTCATGTTCCGGACCCCAGTTTATATCTTTTTCAGGTTCCCAAACATCTTCGCGCCCTGCTCCAAAGCCGAAGGTTTCAAAGCCCATAGATTCCAGGGCAGCATTTCCGGAAAGAATCATCAGGTCAGCCCAGGAAAGTGCTTTGCCATACTTTTGCTTGATTGGCCAAAGAAGCCGTCGGGACTTATCAAGGCTGACATTATCGGGCCAGCTGTTCAAAGGGGCAAACCGCTGATTTCCGGTACTTCCTCCACCACGGCCATCAGCAACACGGTATGTACCGGCACTGTGCCAAGCCATTCGGATGAAAAGTCCGCCATAGTGCCCCCAATCGGCGGGCCACCAGTCCTGCGAATCGGTCATCAGTTCATGCAGATCCTTTTTAACTTCTTTCAGGTCGAGCTTTTGAAACTCCTCTGCATAATCGAAATCTTCATCAGTTGGGTCTGAAAGTGATGAATGCTGGCGTAGAATATCCAGATTTAATTTATTTGGCCACCAGTCATGATTCTTTGTACCACCACCTGCCGTTTCCCGATATGCTCCGTTGTGGAATGGACATTTACTTTCTTCCGTACCATTTGTTGTTTCAGTTCCGGAGTTAATCTCACTCCGATTATTTTCGTGATCCATGGTAATCTCTATTTAAATTTTTGTTGACGCAGTTTTAAAAATACCAAATCATTTACTGAAGCGTGATTGATTTTAAATAGAAACTTCATATCCGCCACATTTACTCCGCTTATCGCAAATGTACTTTAGGGTAATGATTGGTGGTATTTTAAAAGCAAACCAATGTTATGTATGTATTGAAATGGCTTTAGCGAATAATCGGATGAGTGATTCATGATGTGATGTGTTGATCCGGCTTTTAGAAAACCATCAGTTGACTTCAGGACAATTCATCAAAAACACTACACTTTTTGGAGCAAGTCTACCAGTATGTTGAGTCTGGCCAGGTGGGTTCCCCGGTATAAAGTATACGTAATCAGTGACGTTGTCTGGGTATTTCAGAGATTTTGATAGTCATGAAAGGAACTTATTGTTAAGAAAATGGTGATGGACATGACTAAAACAGAGGATCGTTTCTGAGGATTTTTAACAGCAGCAGGTAGAGATCGTCTCCGCGGTGATTGAACCTGAAAACACACTCTTTCATGTGAAGATTAAAGGTGGAGGAGTGAATGCCTTTGAACTTGGCAAGCCGTGATTTTGCATGTCCCCAGAAACTCTCAATTCGGTTCACTTTTTTACGGTGCTCAGCCTTATCAGAAGATTTGGTTCCTATGAAGGTATGGGTGTGATTCTCCAGGTTGATCAATACGTCAAAGCCGGTTGCCTTCAGTGTCGGGATAGTTTCCTTGTTTAGCTGCTTGTTGGAGATGGTTTCAGCAAATATTTTTGAATCACTCTCTTTGATGAGGATTGAGAACGTATCGTTTTTATCTGTTTTCAGATTTTTTTGGATCTTGAGACTGGGAGGTGCTGTAATTTGCGAATAGTGAGAGATCTTCCTGCGAATCTCCGACAAATACCGGTTGATTGTATTTCTGTTCAGGCCCGTTAGTTCAGCAATTTGAATGGCCGTCAGATCAAGTGAAAAAAAGCGGATCAACTCCCGGAATTTTGCTTCAGATATTTTTGCACGGTTAACGTATTTGTTATTCATTGCTTATCAATGACTTATATAAGATGTAGAATGCTATCCTGTTCTTGCCCGTCGCCACTCTCAGGGATGTAATCTGTTCTATGCATGAAACGTAAATATTTCTTTGTGTTTAGATTCAGTCTAAATAAACTTAGCTCTGTAATTAAGGACAGTTCAATTAAAACGCAAGCAACGAATGAACAGGGCTACTATACTCTTTCTTCTTTTTTCATTTTTCTCAGCTGAGGCAGGAGCTCAGGTACTCCGGGGGACGGTTGTAGATGAGAAACAAGAACCCATAGCCGATGTGCATATCACTGTTGGGGGAATAAATATCGCGACGTTTAGCAATCAGGACGGGAGGTTTGAATTAGATGTTTCGGGTACCAAACCGGCACCATCCAAATTGATGATCACAAGGGTGGGCTATAAGTCAGAAGAGAAAGAAATAAGATCCCATCACCTGTATGGTTCTGACATGTCTATAAAATTAACGCCCGAAGTTTATCAAACCGGAACCATGGTTGTTACGGCCACACGCACACGACGAGACATGGAGGAAGTTGGCATACCGGTCAGTGTGGTTGCCGGTGAGGAGATCAGCCAGTCGGGAAGTATGCGGCTGAGCGAAGTACTAAGCGAGCAGACCGGCATGCAGATTGTAAATAACCACGGTACGGGTGTCCAGGTGCAGGGATTTGACCCGGACTATACACTCATTATGATTGACGGGAATCCGGTAATCGGCCGAACAGCCGGAACACTCGACCTAACCCGCATATCTGTAAATAATGTGGAACAGGTGGAAATTGTGAAGGGGCCTTCCTCGGCTCTTTGGGGAAGTGATGCGCTTGCAGGTGTTATCAATGTGATTACTGAAAAAGAGACCAACCGTTTGGCCGGCAGTTTATCAAGCCGCTACGGTGAAAACAGTACACTTGACCTGAACACCGGCCTCTCTTACAATACCGAAGTATGGAGCAACAATCTGTCCGTAAACCGTAACAGTTCGGGCGGTTACCGGCTCAACCCGGAATCGGTATCGCAAACCGTGCCTGATTTCGAAAACTACACAATCAGCTACAAAACCGATCTCCAGCTTGGAGAAGTAATTGAACTGTCGTCTGATTTTCGATATTTCAGAGAATCCCAGCAAAATCGTGAGATGATTACAGGAAATGATTCCGGGAGGCTACTCGCTACAAGCAGCGCCCGGGAAGATTTCTTTGCACACCCCAAATTGACTTACTCTCCGTCAGGCAGGTTTTCCATTGAAGCAGGTTTGATGAGCAGCTTTTACAAAACGGATAATGAAACAAGGTTTAGCAGTAGCGGAGATGTTCATGAAAAAACCCAGTTCAACCAGTTCTATAATAAACCAGAATTGCAGGCAGATTATCGTTGGAACAACCGGCATCACACGATTGCGGGCGGCGGGCTGATTTTTGAAAAACTGAAAGCTGAGCGGTATCCCGGTGAACCGGATTTCACCACAAATTTTCTGTTCGCTCAACATAGCTGGAGTCCCGCTGAAAGATTTGAGTTAACGGGCGGCGTTCGGTATGACTCACACAGCGAATATAAATCACAGGTGAGCCCGAAATTCTCTGCACGTTTCAGAGCTGCAGAGAAATGGCAATTTCGGGTATCGGCAGGCAGGGGCTTTAAAGCACCTGAGTTCCGGCAATTATTTCTCGATTTTACAAATACGACAGCCGGCTACAGTGTATTTGGATCGGGCACTGTGGTCGAAGGAATCCGGCGGCAGATGAATGAGGGAACAATCAGCGAGGTGCTGGTTCCGGTTGAATCACTTGATGAAATCCGGGCAGAATCCTCCTGGGCGGTAAATGCCGGGTTTGATTACGACCCTGTTCGACAGGTAAGATTTCGGGTAAATGCGTTTCGGAATGATGTGAGCAACCTGATTGAGACGGCACCCGTTGCCCGTAAGGAAAACGGTCAGTCGGTGTTTACCTATTTCAATGTAGATGAGGTGATTTCCCAGGGAATTGAAACTGAACTGCGGCTGCGGGTTGGATCGCATCTAACGGGCTCGGTCGGTTACCAGTTCCTGGATACCCGGAGACGAATAGAGCGCGAGAGAACCGTGCAGGACGATCGGGGTGACGTTGTTCAACGAACGGATATATCGTTTGAAACAATGTTCAACCGGTCAAAACACTCGGGTAATGTGAAACTCTTTTATGAGCATGACAACGGCTGGGGCGCAACGTTCAGAGGTTTCATTCGCGGGCGCTACGGTCAGTTTGACCAGAACGGAAACGGCTATGTGGATTCAAATGAATATGAAAATGGGTATTCCGTCTGGAATATATCAGCCAAACGTTCTTTTGGCGAAATCGTGACACTGCGGGCCGGCGTGGATAATCTTTTAGGCTACAAGAATATCAATCAACCCGATCTGGCCGGCCGGCATTGGTACGGGCAACTTTCACTAAACTTTTAGCCGGAAATGCCCGGCGGCGCGGGCTGACGTAACCTGATTTTAAACTTAAAACCCTAATTAAACCTAACAAAAGTACTACAATGTTTACAGAATCAACAATGAAACGAACCCTGCTACTGGCCGCATCGGCCCTGCTTTTTTTCTCATGTGATAACACCACTACCGGAGTGGAAGATGAGCCTGAGTCTGAAGTGGATATCCGGACTATTGAAGATCTGCATGCACCCGGAACCCGCACAAATCCGGCCGCAAATTTTGTCTATTTCAGCCTGAGAGACGAGGAAATTGTAGCCCACGAAGATTCAGCATCTACAAACTGGGATATTGCGTTCAGAGGAACAGATATAATTATCAATTCCGGAGTAAGTGGACCCGGAGAGGCTGAATCACTTATGCTTGACGTACCGTTTGACGATGTGGGGATTGCACCACCCGATGGATATTCTGTTGATTCGGAAGAGGCTTACGCCATTGAGGGAAGCGGTGGCTGGTACACGTATACGGGTCCGCAGGGGAATCCGTCACATGCGCTTATAGCGGATGAGGATGTAACTATTGTGATGAAAACTGCAGATGGCAATCACTATGCCAAGCTTAAGATTATCAGTTACTATGAAGGGAACCCGGACACCAGCACGGAAGAGTTTGCAAATCTTGAAACAAGGGCAGACAGTCCTTACTACACATTTCAATATGCCATCCAGCTTGGTGAAGGAATCCGGGAGTTTAACTAATAGCTACAATCCGGGACAAGTTACTTAGCTAAAATATCAAAACAGACTTAATAAAAAATCAAATATGCAATCCACAGTATTGAACGATGACGTAGTCCGGCTGAAGGAGAAGTGGGATCAATTAAAAAAGAATGTGCCTCACCTGCGCACGCGGGAAACCGCGGGGCGCCTTGGGGTTAGCGAGGCGGAGCTTGTGGCTTCGGCTTGCGACGGTGAAACCGTTGTGCGCCTGAACGGGGAGTGGGAGGAGATTTTCAAAAGCCTGGAGGATCTTGGCCCGCTGATGGCACTTACCCGTAACGAGGCCGCGGTGCACGAAAAAACGGGCATCTATCAAAATGTTTCATTCAAAGGCCATGCAGGATTGGTTTTGGATGAGCAGATCGACCTGCGAGTGTTTTACAAACGGTGGGGTTTTGGCTTTGCGTTGCCTGTTGAAAATCCGCGCGGGACACTTTACAGCCTCCAGTTTTTTGATAAAGAAGGGCAGGCAGTGCATAAAATCTACCTGAAGGAAAACCCAAAGCTGGATCTTTATCAGCAGATCGTAAACCGATTTAGATCGGACGATCAAATCCCGGGTATAGCCATTACTGAAAGCATTGCAAAACAGGAAAATCACAGGCTCGAAGAGATTGAAACCGATGCCTTTCTGGATGCGTGGTCGGAGCTGAAAGATACTCACGACTTCTACCCGATGCTGCGCAAATACAACGTCGGCCGCACAGACGCCCTGGCAATTGCCCGCGAAAAATATACCTGGAAGGTGAATAATCGTGCAACGCAATCTATGCTGAAACTGGCATCTGAACGGGGCGTGCCTATCATGGTATTTGTACGGAATAAAGGAATGATACAGATCCATTCCGGTCCGGTTGAAAAAATTCGTGTGAAAGGGGACTGGGTGAATGTTCTCGATCCCGGTTTTAACCTGCACCTGCGACAGGATTTGATCTTTAGCTCCTGGATTGTTGAAAAACCGACCGAGGACGGTTTGGTTACATCCCTGGAAATTTTCGATGCCGCCGGCGAGCAGATCGCTACTTTTTTTGGCGCCCGAAAACCTGGAAACCCCGAGCTTCAGGAGTGGAGAGAGATTACCGATGAACTGAAGGAAATGAAAACGGAGGGTTGAGGATGAACCGGTCAGAAAACATTTCTGAGATTAGAAACCTCTGTATCAATCCCGGTAAAGATAATTTTAGATGTGGTTATGGAAAGCTCATATTTCTGGTTTTGCCCCTTCTAATATTTTCCGTGGTTGCGGTTGAAGTATCTGCCCGGCAAACGTATACCGGCTCAGATGGAGTGAATGTAACCGTGTCAGACCGCTCCAGTATTGTTTCGGTTGGCAGCGCAGTTACGGAAATTATTTACGAGCTGGGGGCTGAAGAAAACCTGGTTGCAGTTGATGAATCCAGCACCTATCCGCAGGAAACGGCTGATCTGCCAAAAGTATCCTTTACCCGTAATCTCTCGGCTGAAGGTATTCTTTCCTTTTCACCTACTTTGATTCTGGCAAGCGGTGCTGCCGGGCCCGAATCGGCAATTCGTCAAATCCGGAGTACGGATACGTCCATGCTGCTGCTTCCGGCAGATGAGTCGGTTGAAGGCGCCCTTGAGCGGATTCGTCAACTTGGAGATGTTCTGGGACGGACAGAAGAAGCGGAGACCCTGGTTTCGAAGATGCAGGATGATCTCGCCCGGGCGGAACAGCTTCAGAGATCATTGGAAAGCGAACCCGTCGTATTGTTTATCTACGCCCGCGGGCCTAATAACCTCACCGTGGCGGGAAACCGAACCTCAGCCAAAACCATGATCGAACTTGCAGGCGGCCAAAATGCCTTCAATAGTTTTGATGGCTACAAACCACTGACCGCAGAGGCTGTTGTGGAGGCAAACCCCGATGTGATTTTGATGATGGAATCCGGCATCGACAGTGTTGGGGGCGAGACGGGTGTGTTACGCGCGCCGGGAATCAATCTGACGAATGCGGGTAAGAATGAACGTATCCATTCCATGGAAGGAACTTACCTGCTGGGTTTCAGCCCGAGAATGGGGCGGGCTGTGCTGGACCTAATGAATCTACTTCACCCCGAGTTGGATAGTTAAGTGGATAGAAACAGCTTTTTAGGCAACCCGGTTGCATGTATTCCGGATCAACCCTGGTCAAATTCATGAACACGTTCGCGCAGTACGTTTCCACATGGAAATCGGTTCCCCGGTTTCGTCTCTCGTTTGTATTATTAGCGGGGATGGTGGGTGCCCTGGGATGGCTGATTGTTATTTCCGTTGGAATCGGTGCAGTGTCTATCTCTCCCGGGCAAGTGCTGGCCATCATTCTCGACAGTATTGGAATTTCCACCGGGTGGGCATACGAACCGGTTCAGCAGTCAATTTTGATGAATATCAGGCTTCCAAGGGTAATTCTCGCCGTCATTGTGGGAGCAGCTCTTGCCATTTCCGGGGCAGCTATGCAGGGACTTTTCCGCAATCCTCTGGCCGACCCCGGACTGATCGGCGTTTCGAGCGGCGCGGCGCTGTCAACCGCCGTTGCGATGGTTGTGCTAAGTTCGTTAACACTGCCGCTGATTCAGTTTTTAGGAACGGCTTTGATTCCCATAGCTGCTTTTGCCGGCGGTACAAGTGCAACTATTTTGGTTTACCGCCTCTCAACTGTAAATGGTAAAACCAACGTTGCAACCATGCTTCTGGCCGGTATCGCCATAAACGCTATGGCCGGTGCACTCATTGGATTTATGATTTTCCTGGCTGATGATGACCAGCTGCGTGATCTCACCTTTTGGACACTTGGAAGCCTCGGAGGTGCTGTATGGAGCTCGGTTTGGGTGGTATTGCCGTTTCTTCTGGCAGCGATTTTTTATTTGCCCCGCCTCTCGAAAGGATTGAACACGATTTTGCTTGGAGAGGCAGAAGCCAGGCATCTGGGAGTTCGGGTGGAGCGCCTGAAGAAGATCATAATTGTATTTGTAGGTCTTGCGGTGGGTGCGGCTGTATCCGTTAGTGGTATGATTGGATTCGTGGGCCTGGTTGTGCCACATATTCTGAGGTTGTGGATCGGCCCCGACCACAGGTTCCTGATGCCGGGCTCCGCAATTCTCGGCGGGTTTTTACTACTGGGTTCCGACCTTGTTGCCCGAACTATGGTGTCTCCGGCGGAATTACCCATTGGGGTGATCACCGCCTCCATAGGGGCACCGTTTTTCCTCTGGCTGCTGCTTCGAAACCGTGAAATCGGTGGATATCTCTGATACATACTCAGCGCAACGAAAAAAACAGTCAACACACTTTTCACATTAGGCAACAAAAAATTTAAATGATTCAAGCCAAGAACATCACTGTAGAAATTGACCAAAAAATCCTGGTAAACAATGTGTCAATGAATCTTGACCCGGGAAAATTTTCGGTGATACTGGGGAAGAACGGCGCCGGTAAATCTACCTTTTTTAAAACCATTTCAGGTGATATGAAGCCAACATCGGGAGAGGTATTGGTTGAGGGGCATTCCCTGGATTCCATCGCCCCGCTCCATCTTGCACGGAAACGTGCCGTAATGATGCAAAACCTTCATCTCTCTTTCTCATTTACCGCACTGGAAGTTGTTTTGATGGGACGTGCACCTCACTCGCACGGGTTTGAATCATCGCAGGACAGGGACATTGCCATGGAGTGTATGCGAAAAGCTGCTGTGGATCATCTTGCCAATCGTTCGTTTCCAACCTTGTCGGGTGGCGAAAAACAGCGCGTACAGTTTGCCCGAATGCTGGCTCAGCTCTGGAATAGAATTGAAGAAAAGCAACCCTGTTGCCTTCTGCTCGACGAACCGCTTGCGGGTCTCGATCTTGCCCATCAACACTCGGTAATGCATCTCGTACGAAATTTGTCTCGTAAGAATGTTGCTGTAATGATGATAATCCACGATTTGAACCTGGCGGCTCAGTACGCCGATGAAGTCAACGTGATGAAAAATGGAAGAACATTTGCACTTGGAACCCCCAATGATGTCTTCAAACCGGAAATTATAGAAATGGCGTTCGATTGTCCCGTAGACATCATGCGTCATCCGCACCATCACTGTCCGCTCGTGATTGCCTCCTCCGACAGGACAACATTTAAGGTGAAAAATGCGGTTTGACAGAAGTTAAATCAAAAGGAAGATTCAGTTCAGCTTCGAAAACCACCAGGTAAAAAAGTCCATTAGGAGATGTAATATAACGGTAAAATCAGGCAGTGATTTAAAGCCGTTCATCAAACTCAAAATCCACAATCTCTGCCACGTTGAGTTTCGAAAAATCTGAATGATTCGGGTTAATCAACACATTGTTCTCATCTCGAATGATGGCCGAAGGGACACGAAGAAGGAGGGATGATGACAATTCAATCCACTGATCGCCAATGTCGCGGCATACAGCCTGGTCAGAGGTTTTATGCCAGTTTTCCGCAAGCTGGTTTTCATCAACCTGACTCAAAGAAACACTCTCCGGAACGCTGATAACAGTGATCTTGAAGTTCCTGTTGAATCCTTCACCTGACCGGTGAACAAGATTTTCGAGACAGGCCAGGACCCGCGTAGTTGCGGTGTAGATTGTAAATTTTCCTTTTGAATTCCATCTTGCAGCATAACCGGATCCGTAACGATCTCCCGCCCGATTCGCTGTTGTAATTCTGAAAAGTTCCAAAATAACTCACATTGAACGTTAACCCGGATACAGCTTTTTATTCTCCTTTTTGTAACGCTGAATGGTTTTAAAGGATAAATCGAGCATAGAAGACAGCTGCTGATTGGTGAGGCCGGAGAGAGATGTGAGATCAAAAAAAAGCGGACACATGCAGGCCGGCATGCGCCATGGTTGCCATTTGAAACTCATTGTCGGATGATACCTCGTACTTAACAGCTACTTCATTGACTAAGTTTGGGCCGGATGATTCTTTAAAGTGGTTCATATATTCAGATTTAACTCTGATAGAAATTTGTCTAATAAATATGGAGATTATTTTATGAACTTTCAGTTCCACCCTCAACTTTAGTGCAGTATTGGTAGTGTATGATGTTTTATTGTGCCTGTTCAAGCGGCTCTCACAGGAGGTCTGCTTGTTCTGGCAGGTTTTTGCAAAATGGTGATAATCCATTCATACGAAATACAAAGAAAAATCGTATTTTACGTAGCTAATCAGTAAACACAATTTTTGATATGAGTTCCAAAGGACGCGTTCTTGTTGCTATGAGTGGTGGTGTAGATTCATCCGTCGCCGCCGTAATGCTGCACGAACAAGGATATGATGTAATTGGTATTACCATGAAAACATGGGATTACCACCGTAGCGGCGGTAACGATGGTAAAGAGACCGGTTGCTGCACGGTAGAATCGATGAATGATGCCCGCCATATTGCCGTAAAATACGGTTTTAAGCACTTTATCGTTGATATCAGGGATGAGTTTGGCGATTGGGTGATCGACCGGTTTGTGGAAGAGTACACCAGCGGTCGGACTCCTAACCCCTGCGTATTATGTAATACACATATTAAATGGGCTGCACTTCTTCGCAGGGCCGACAATCTCGGGTGTGATTACATCGCGACGGGCCACTATGCGAATGTACGCGAAGAAAACGGCCGGTATGTGATTAGCAAAGGACGCGATCACGATAAAGATCAGTCGTACGCGCTATGGGGTGTACAGCAAAAACATCTCGAGCGAACCATCTTTCCGCTCGGGAAATACAGGAAAACGGAAATCCGAAAAATTGCAGAAGAGTACGGATTGCTGAATGTGGCCAACAAGCCCGATTCCTACGAAATTTGCTTTATCCCGGATAACAACTACCATCGCTTTTTGAACGATCGTGTTGACGGACTTGAGGATCGGGTTGCCGGTGGTGATTTTGTAGATAAGTATGGTAAAATAGTTGGTAAGCATAAAGGCTATCCCTACTACACGATAGGTCAGAGGCGCGGATTGGATATTGCACTCGGGTATCCGGTGTATGTAACCGAGATCGATCCCGTTAACAACGTGATCACCATCGGGGAGAAGGAGGATTTGATAAGTACTACCTGCAAAGCTAAAGAGCTGAACCTGGTGAAGTATACATCAGTTCCGGGCGGATCGATGGATATTGTAGGAAAAATCCGGTACAACGATGCCGGGGCTTCCGGAACCATTACGCAGGTGAGCGATGATGAGATCAAAGTACATTTTCCTGCCGGAAGGGAAGCCATCACGCCGGGACAGGCGATCGTGTGCTATGAGGGCGATGACGTTGTAGCCGGGGGGTGGATCCATAAAGTAAATATAGAAATGGATGAAAAAGAATCTCTTCCCGCCTGAAACATTCAGGGCGGGTTTGGAGTGTAAAGATTCGAACTTTATTAACCTAATATCCTGCAAATGATCCGTTTTATAATTCTGCTCTCCATTGCCTTCTTTAGCTTTGTACCACAACTTCTGGCCCAATTTGAAGGGGAAATTCTTTTTGAATTGCGACAGACCGATAACGGCCGCACGGACGTATCAGAGTTCAGTATTACTGCTGCAAGCGACAGGATCTATATCTCATCCAACCGGAACCTTAACCTGATGAGCGGACTACAGTCCGATGGGTTGCTGGTTCGGAATGATCTTCAGGATTTTGTTTTTAATACAGGGACCAATGAAGCACTGAAGGTTTCAAAAGAAGATCTTGACAGCCTCATGGATATGATCGAACGTTTTGCGGGTGCATCATCCGCCGGTGAAAATGAAAAATTCGACTGGGAAAATCGCCTTATTGAAACCGGAAACAGGCAATCGTACCTTGGGTACGAAGTTGCAGAATTCCGCGTGAAAGGGGAGCAGGCCGATCAGTATGCATCAATTTGGATGACCACTGACATCAAAGTAATGTGGGGACTTTTATCAGATGTATGGCGCAGGGCAGGAGATCGTTTTTCAGATTCTGAACTGCCTGTTGAACTTGTTATGAACTCAAACAGCTTTCCCCTCCTGATTGAAGTATTTGACGTTGGGGAAGAAGTTGCCTCATTAAGCGCTGTTCGGGTAGAAAAGGATCGGTTCGATCGCTCCGTCGTAGAATTATCAGATGATAAACGAATGGTGAGTCTCACTGAAATGATGATGAACATGTTTCGCCAGCGATAAAACAGATGCGTCGACAACTGCTAACCGTTCTGATTCTGTTGGTTTTAGGGATGGCCTGCACATCCCAGGAAACAGCAGTTGCACCCGTCAAAGATGAGATTTCTCTTCAGCAGTACGCCACAGAACCGGATTCTGCCACATCTGCACTGCTCGACAAATACCGGAGCCGCTATGATGAAGTAATGGGGGAGCGAATTGCTAATGTTGCGCGGCCTCTTGAATTTTCTTCACCGGAGAGTTCGCTTGGCAATCTTGTAGCCGACGCCATTCGATCGAGAGCTTCCCGTGAATCGCGCTCCTTTGTAAACCTTGCCCTTATTGATGAACAATCTTTTAAGTTAACACTACCCGAGGGTGAACTCACCCGGGGAGACGTGCTTCAGTTTATGCCTTATGAAAATCACCTTATTTTGCTGAAACTTCGCGGTGATCAGGTGTATAATCTAACCCAGGAAATTGCCTCGAGGGGCGGGGTTCCGGTGAGCGGTTTACGGTTTAAACTGGATGGTGAGAGGGCACAAGGTGTGTTAATAAACTCAGGAATAATCGATACGGATAAAACCTACTGGCTGGCAACAAGTAGCTGGATTGCTGATGGAGGAGCCGGATTTGATATGCTCCGGAATCCAGTTGAGCGTGTAGATTTAGACCTGTCAATCCGGACGCTATATTTGGATTATTTTAAGGAAAGAAATGTGATAAACCCGGAACCTGATGGGAGGATTCGGGAGTGATCAGCAGAAAAGAATTTTTAAAACGGTCAATTTCGCTTGCAGCAGGTTCTGCTTTGATGGGGCCTGCAGCTTTAGCCGGCTCATCCCGCGAAACAGTTCTCACCATACTCTACACCAATGACACGCATGCCCGGTTAGACCCTATTCCGGATCACGCTATAGAGCATTCCGGGTTAGGGGGTATTTCCAGAAGGGCAAATCTTGTGAAACAAATCCGGAATAAACAATCAAATGTATTACTGCTGGATGCCGGCGATGTGTTCCAGGGAACACCCTGGTTTGATTTGTATGGCGGAGAGGTAGATCTGAAGCTGATGAGCGAAATGAAGTACGATGCTATGGCAGTGGGGAACCATGAATTTGACAACGGACTTGAAAGCTTTGCCTCCACAGCAGATCATGCCGACTTTCCGGTTTTAGCAGCCAATTACAGTGTGTTAAATACACCGCTTGACGGAGTTGTACAGCGGTTTATGGTAAAAGAGATTGCGGGAATCCGGGTAGGGATATTTGGCCTGGGTATTGAGCTGAATGGTGTGGTGGATCCCAGGCTGTTTGGAGCTGTGCGATCCCGGGACCCCGAGGTGTGGGCAAACGGGATGGTGAGAAGCCTGCGGCAGTATCACAACTGCGACGTGGTGATTTGCCTTAGCCACCTTGGCTACTCATATGATGACAACAGAATGGACGATGTAACACTCGCAGAACAGGTGGGTGGCATTGATTTTATTATTGGCGGACACACCCATACATTCCTGGATCATCCAGTGAAAGTTGAAAATCCGGATGGAAAGCTGACACTTGTTACCCAAATGGGCCACAGTGGTATCCGGCTTGGAAGAATTGACCTTATTATAGATCGTTATCTTGAAGACCGCCCGGATGGAATCCAAACAGAGTACTACACAATCGGCAAACCATCATGAGAATGGTTGTGAAGTATATTTACCATAATGCTGTCAATCTCCAAGATATCGCGCCTGTAGTTCTTCCCACTCATCGCTCGCAATATAGTCCAGTAATACCTGGTTCATCTGGTTTCGGTAGCTGCTGTTCAGGGGCAGCGCTATACCATAATACTGATCGTTAAACGTATTGGGCAGTACGCGAACTTTATTTCTAAAATCAAGCTGAGTGTAGTACTGAATAATCGGGGCATCATGGACGAAAGCATCAATCTCGTCCTCTTCAACAGCTCTTAGTCCATCAGAAATGGTTGCATATGTTTCCGCACGAATTTTTTCAGAATCCAGGTAGTCTAAAGTTGCTGATTGCTGAAGAGCTCCAACGCGTACAAATGGAAGATCGCCCGGCCCGCTGACCCTGCTGTCGAGCTGTGTAATAGTGAGGCTTGATGCGATTGATGCTGTAAAAAATGAGATCACAATTATCGCTGTAAACATCCAGATGAATCCAACCATGCGGCCACCTACTGTGCGGGGAGATTTGTCACCATATCCAACGGTGGTCATTGTAACCGCTGCCCACCAAAATCCGCTGCCAACACCTTCGGCGGCTGTTCCGCCAAACTCTTCACTGTTTTCATGTCGTTCAAAAATCCAGACCAGAAATCCCCAAAAAAGGAGAAGTGACAGAAGAAGAAGTACCACCCACAAAAAATCGGGCGAAAACATGGCGAGCAAAGATTGCCAAAAACCGGCCGGCTGGTACGAAACGGCAATTCCAAGGCCGGTGACAAAAAACGGGTGCGTAAAATCAACAACCTGTTCCCGTACAGATGTAATAGTAAGCGCGGCAGCTGATGCATAATATCCTTCATTTTGTACGCCGTCTAATAATCCCTGGAGAGTTCGTTCTTCATACCTGTAATTCACGCCGTTCTCTTCGGCAATGTGCTCCCAAAGGGCAATTGTAAGACCGCTGTAGGATCCATCCCCTTCATCAATAACAAATGGCGGTGCCACACGAATACCCACAACTTCTTCATTCGCCTGCTGCTCTGCAGAACTATCAGAAAAAGTAGAAACAGAGAATAACCAGATGAAAAAAAGTATTCGAAAAATAGGTTGTATCATAGCATTATACGACTGATCAGTTAGAGGTTGCTCAAAAGTAAAAAAACTAAACAAATCTGAAAGACATTAATTTGATCTACATAGTGTAACATTATCTTTAATCATATTTAATGACGCCACAGGGCTTTTCACGATGATGCAATTTGTGCGCTATCATTGTGGTTGACCCGTAATCATAAAATCAGTAGATGCCATGAAAATAGTTTCAGCAAAAGAAGCCGTCAGCTATATTCAATCGAGAGATCACCTGTTTATCCATACTGCAGCTGCTGCACCTCAGCAACTTATTAAAGCCCTGACCGAACGGCATAAGGAGCTGAGAAAAGTTCAGATTTTTCATCTTCATACAGAAGGAGAAGCGCCGTATACAAAACCGGAATTCAGGGATAGTTTTAAAACCCATGTGTTCTTTACGGCAAAAAATGTTCGTTCAGCAATGAAGTCTGGAGAGGCAGACTATATCCCGATATTTTTGAGTGAAATCCCGCACTTGTTTAACCGCGGGATTGTGAACTTAAATACGGCTCTCGTGCAGGTGAGTCCCCCGGACAAACATGGCTTCTGCTCGCTTGGAATCTCTGTGGATGCTACACGTGCCGCGATCCTCAATGCCGATACCGTGATTGCACAAATCAACCCAAACATGCCCAGAACACACGGTGACGGGCTGATACACCAAAGCGAGATCGACTATGGTGTGGTGGTGGATGATCAGATCCCGGAACATCATCCCGCGGAACTTTCGGAGGTGGAGCTGAAGATAGGCCGCAACTGTGCAAGTCTTGTTGAAAACGGGGCGACTTTGCAGATGGGAATTGGCAGTATTCCCGATGCGGTGCTGGGGGCACTCGAAAATCATAAAAACCTTGGTATTCATACCGAGATGTTTTCGGATGGAATGATTTCCCTGATTAAAACAGGTGTGGTGAACAACTCAAAGAAAAAGATTCACCCCGGAAAAGTGGTTGGATCTTTTGCCATGGGAACCCGCAAGCTGTACGATTATATGGATGACAATCCGCTGATTCAGATGCTTGACTGTGCTTATGTGAATGATACGGCGGTGATAAGGAGAAATCCGAAAGTTACGGCCATCAACAGCGCTATTGAAATTGACCTGACCGGCCAGGTTTGTGCAGACTCAATTGGTACCTATCAATATTCCGGTGTGGGCGGACAGATGGATTTCATCCGGGGGGCATCGCTGTCGGACGGCGGCAAACCAGTCATTGCAATGCCCTCGACAACAGGACGGGGAGAGTCTAAAATCGTTCCGTTTCTGAAACAGGGTGCCGGTGTGGTTACCACACGGGCTCACGTTCACTATATTGTTACAGAGTATGGTGTTGCCAATCTCTACGGACAGAGCCTGCGCCGACGGGCCAGGTCACTGATTGATATTGCTCACCCAAACCATCGTGAAGAGCTCGAAAAAGCGGCGTATGAGCGTTTCCAGGAGATGTGATACAGAACCTCATCCGGCGACTTCCCGTCATCGGATGAGTGGTAAAGGGCCGGATCTCTACAGTTGATCGCTGAGCAAACAACCTTCAAGAGTCCGCCAGGATCTGGAAGAGTTGTGGATTCCCCCCTGCATCAGACTCTGCCAGCAGCTCTCTTCGTTCGCGGTCTTGCAGGTCCTGGTTGTGAGACATGGAACAAAGCAAACTGAGTCCCATTCCGGTTTAAAAGAAGAGACAGTCAACAGGAAATCCCGGTGATGTGAGTTTGGCTGCAACCCATCGAGCATTAACAGGATTCCAGGTTGTGAAATGGCTCATTTTTGTATATTTGTGCAATGATCCACTACTCTTCATGTTTATCTGTTTTTGGACTTTTGGTGCGGCGGTCACATTTTTATGTGATAAGGTTGCTCCTTGTAATGCTGCTGGTATATATGCTGCAGGCGTGCGGAGGTCAACAGGCTCCAAATCTCACCCCGGTCCAGCAGCCTGAAGAGCAGTTGGCGGATCGATTTATGATTGCGGCTGCCAATGACATGGCGGTAGAGGCCGGTCTGGACGTGCTTCGAAGAGGCGGAAATGCAGTGGATGCAGCCGTGGCTGTGCAGATGATGCTCTCTTTTGTAGAACCCGCCGAAAGCGGTGTTGGAGGTGGAGCCTTTATGATGTTTCGTAACGGGCAAACCGGTGAAATGACCATGTTCGACGGACGCGAAACGGCACCCGCAGCCGCCAGGGCCGATCGGTTTACCTGGCTGTTTGGGCGTCCCATGCCGCTTTATCTTGCGATTCCGACCGGCGCCTCTGTTGGAGTGCCGGGCACTGTTGCCATGCTATACGATGCCCATCAGCAGCACGGAACTCTGAATTGGGCTGAGCTTTTTGATCCTGCCATCACCGCTGCAGCTGAGGGCGTTCCATATCCGGATCAGCTGAAACGGCAGGTTGAGCGGGATTATTCACTTCGTTTTTTTGGTGACTTGCGGCGATCCCTTGTCCACCAGTCCAGGGGTGATGAACCTACGCTCCGTAACCCGGAGCTTTCCGAAACATTAAGCCGTATAGCCAGTGAAGGGCCATCAGCGCTTCTGGAAGGTCAGATTGCCGAAGATATTGCAGACGCCGCCTATTCGCGCTGGCCCCGTCGCAGCGATATTACGCTGGATGATCTTGCCAGCTATGAGCCGAAACAACGGGATGTGGTTTGCGGCACCTATCGCGGTCACGAACTTTGCGGACCGGCCCCGCCCTCATCGGGTGGCATTACCGTTATTCAGATTCTGGGCATGCTCGAGCAGTTTGATATTGCATCCATGGAGCCGAATTCGGCCGAAGTTACCCACCTGGTTGCCGAAGCCAGCCGTCTTGCCTTCGCCGACCGCGGCTTCTACATTGGTGATCCCGATTTCACAGATATGCCGGTGGATGCTCTCATCAGTCTGGACTACCTGCGGGATCGGGCTGCTCTGATCGACCGTGAACTTGCAATAATGGATCCAAAGCCCGGATCACCAGAGCTGATGGAGACTGAGCTGGATGAGGTCACGCTGCCCGACGAGCAGGAGTCAACCGGAACCAGTCACTTTTCGATCGTGGATGGAGATGGCAACTGGGTTTCCATGACGACCTCCATCGAGGTGCCGTTCGGCAGCCGGATTATGACTAACGGATTTATTTTGAACAACCAGCTGACCGACTTCACATTTACCTCTGAAATGGACGGCCGCCCGCATCCCAACCGTGTTGAGGGCGGCAAGCGTCCCAGAAGTTCAATGTCACCTTTTTTTGTAATGAGTCCCGGTGGCGAGCCCAGCCTGGTGGTAGGCTCCAGGGGCGGAAGCCGCATCATCGGGTACGTGGTGAAAACGATGATAGGCGTGATTGACTGGAATTTGCCTCTGCAGGATGCCATCAACTTGCCCAACGTCGTGCACCGTGGCGACGCACTCGAACTCGAATACGGCACCGACGCCGTATTGGCCGAACCCAAACTGGAACAAATGGGTCACCGGGTGAACATCACCGAAATGGAAAGCGGCGTCCATGGAATTGAATGGGTTCCTGAGCTCAACCAGTGGAGAGGTGGTGCGGATCCAAGGATTCGTGGAATTGCACGAGGCGATTAATTTTAAATGTTGAGTCCACTCCGAAAAGTCATACGTTCTGAAAATTAGTAGCACAAGCTTAAATAATTTAGGTTTATTTGTTACGAACTCACCCCACCCCCTCTCTAAAGAATCAGAGAGGGGCGTATGGTCTAAATTATTTAATCTTGTAACAGGCATCAGTTCTTTATTTGACTTTTCGGAGTGGGCTCAATGTTGAGTTTAAAATTTTTGAATGAGCTCTATCATGTCTAAACTCATCAGCTAATTTTAAAATTACCGAATTACCGAATTATCCAATCAACAAATTAACCAACCCACAATTCTCAATCGTAATTCAACATTATTCAGCCTATATTTGAGTGAATTTTCAATCAAATCACAGGCACGTTGAATCAAAATCTTCTAATCCAGAACTGCATACCGGTTGGCAACGGCCATAACGGCAAATCATCTGTATCCATCCGTGTAAAAGAAGGGGTCATCACCGAAATATCAGATTCTCTTGAACTGCATGACGGTGAAGAGTTATTTGATGCAGAGGGAGCCCTGGTTAGCGCGGGCTGGATGGATATGCATGTCCATTTTCGGGAGCCGGGATTTGAGCACAAAGAGACGATAGAAACGGGGTGCCGGGCAGCGGCGTTTGGCGGATTTACCGAAGTGGCCTGCATGCCCAACACCAAACCGGCCACGCACACCCGCGATGTTGTAGAGTACATTCGCAAAAAAGCAGAGGGTGAAGCAGTAAGTGTTCATCCGATCGGATGCGTAACCAAAGATCGCGCAGGTAAATCGATCGCCGAAATGGCAGACATGAAAAAAGGAGGAGCGGTTGCGTTTAGCGACGATGGCGATCCTGTCTATAATTCACAAGTAATGCGTGTAGCACTGGAATATTCGTCCATGCTGGGAATGCCGATTATCAACCATGAGGAAGATCTGGAACTTTCACGTCCCGGACATATGAATGAGGGGGAAGTATCAACCCGTCTTGGTCTTGATGGAACACCGGGCATTGCCGAGGAAACGATGATTGCCCGCGATATTCTGCTGGCCGGGTTTACGGGCGGGCATATTCATGTAGCCCACATAAGCACGCGGAAAGCGGTGGACCTGGTTCGCCAGGCGAAGGAGGATGGAATTAATGTGACAACCGAAGTGTGCGCCCACCACTTTGACCTTACTGATGAGGAGATTGAAAAACGGCAGTTTGATACAAATGTAAAAATGCATCCGCCGCTGCGCACTGCAGATGATGTGGAGGCTATGATTGAAGGGCTTGCAGATGGTACGATTGATGTGATCTGTACCGATCATGCACCGCACGCCATCGAAGAGAAAGAGGTGGAGTTTATCTATGCGCCCAATGGAATTATTGGCCTGGAGACGGCATGGAGTATCACAGTGAAACGGTTACTGCAACCAAGGGTACTGTCGATGGAGCAGGTTCTTGAAAAACTGGTCATCAAACCCCGGGAAATACTGAATCTGGATGTGCCTGAAATTGCTGTGGGGGAACGGGCAAATCTTACGCTGTTCAATACGGATGAGAAATGGGTGTACACTCCTAAAACCGTGCGTTCAAAATCGAGAAACTCACCCTATTTGAATAACGAACTCACCGGCCGGGCAGTCGCGATTTACAATAACGGTCGCCTTGTTAAAAATACAATAGCGGGCTGACAGACCAGTTGTATCCATATGAACAGGGCTTCCCGATTTCTCAGCTTACTTATGATACTGAATACGGCTGTATGGCTGTATTCCCCCGCGGATGCCCGACAGAACGCGATTCCGGAAGATCTGCAGAGGTTGTTCGATGAATTTGGAGATTTTCCGTCAGAGGATATCGATCGGGAAGCAGATCACAGCTACCCGTATGAGTTCCTGGATCGCCACTCCGTTATTCGGTTTACAGAAGATGACGCAGGAATTCGGGCAGTCATCGACCATATCGTCAGGCTGAAATTTTATTCAGGTGACCCCGCTGATATTGCCGATGCTGCATTGATTACCATCCCATTCTACCAGGCAGACGACATGGAAAAAATCCGTAATTTAGAGGCCGTTGTCCATCAACCGGATGGCAGGCGTACTACAATAACCCGGTCGGATGCAAGCAGGTCACAAATTAACAGCAGGTATGATGTGCTCGAACTTGAACTGCCGGACCTGGACGAGGGTGTGGTTGTTGAATATAAATATACCGTGCAACGAAAATATATTGAGGAGCTTCCGGATTTTTACTTCTCACACCGGGTACCCACGAGCAGTGCCAGCGTTACTTTGCAAAACGAGCGATTTTTAAGGTATGAAGCGATCAGGGAAAACACGGATTTTTCAGTAGAGTATATACGAGAAGAGGTGGATACAAGCAGCATCCCAAAAGTATTTAGTTACCGCCGGCCTGAGCCTATCCTGCTGGAGAGATGGAGAGCAGATTCTGTTCCTGCAGTAGAAGCGGGGGAGTATGTTTCGGCTTTGGATGATCTGAGAGGGAAAATTCGATTTATCATAAGTGAGTTTGGTATACCTCGTCAGCCTCTTGAAAACAGCTGGGAACTTGTTGCAGCGCAAATCCGGCGTAATGCCGATCCTGAAGAGTTAATTCTGCAACAGGAGGAGTTGAAAGATGCTGGAAAAAAAATCTCGGATGAGTTTTCAAGCCGGGTGAGTACACAAGACTCAATCTATTCCCTGGTAAACCAAACAGTCGTGTTTAACGAAATGAATGCGGTGTTCGCAGATAACGGAATTGACCATGTGATGAACGGGGAGTCGGCAAACCAGGCTGAAATCAATATGGTTTTGATTTCAATGCTTCGCGGGGCCGGGATTGATGCGTACCCTGTCTACATATCAGGCCGTGATTTTGGTAAAATTAACCGGGCATTTCCGTCGCTCTACCAGTTTAACCGAATGCTGGTGCACAGCAAGATTGATGACAGGAGTTTTGTGATGGATGCGTCGTTTCCACACAGTGAGCCCGACCTTATACCCATCGAATCGTATAATGAACAGGGATTTGTTCTACGGGAAGATTCTTATGAGTGGATTGATATCACCCCTGAAAAAAGCGTATTTGATTTAACACTTTTTGTGGATGCAGATTTGAATGATGAGGGCGATTTATCCGGAACAATTCGCGCAAATACTGCCGGCTATCCTGCCCGGCGAATACGCAGTGAGGCCGCTGCGGGCCGGGACGCACGGGAGATCGCTGCATCCACACTGCTCGACCGGTATGAAACGGATGTTGTGAAAGAGGCTGATATCCGGCTCGTTTCAGGTAACGGACGCAGTGTAATTCTGGAACTTGATTTTGAGATTGAAAACTATGCCGTTAGTTTCTCTGACGGGATGGAGTATCGTCCGATGGTGGTTGGATACCTGTTCCAGAATCCGTTTGAATCGACCAGCAGACGTGTGCCGATTACGCTGGATGCTCCGGAAAAACTATTGATCAACTATACAATCACCATACCGGATGGTTTTGGCCTCGACGGACGAGAGGGGCAACAGCAGATCAGGCTGTCCGGCGCTGAATTAAACGAACAATACCAAATGCAGGGAAAGGATCTGCTCTACTCATTCCAGGTTGATATTTCCAGGAAGGAGTTTCCGGCTGATATGTACAACCAGCTTCGCAGGATGTATGAACGCTGGGTAGAATTGAGCAACAATACCTGGCTTATTGAAAACAGAAGACCATGATTTTAGCAATTGAAACCTCAACACCCGTTTGTTCGGTTGCGCTGCAGGCTACAAGGCGTACCGTGTGGGAAAAACGAATTGAAGGCCGGGGTGTTCACTCGGAGCGCCTCTTTACTTTTACTGATGAGTTACTCCGGCGCGCAGGTAGTAACGTCGAAGGCCTGGAGGCAGTGCTTTTCAGCCGCGGGCCGGGCTCTTACACCGGGTTACGTATCGGGGCATCGGCCGTAAAAGGTCTGTTGTTCAGGCAATCGGTGCCGCTGTATACATTCCCGACACTTTACTCATTTGCGGCAGGATTGGATTCAGGTATTGAATCAAGGGAAATTTGGGGGGTGATTGATGCAAGACGAACCCATCTCTACTGTCAAAAGTTTAGGTGGGACGGTATCAAACTAACGCCGGAAAGTGACGCATTGATTAAAGAAATCAGTGAAATTGAAGCAGACATCAATGACGGGGCAGTGATCGTGGGTACCGGCCTGGAAAGACTTACCTTTGAGAATAAAAGATCAATCACTAAAATTGGTACAGAGGGTATCAGTGCCAAAAACCTGGTACGGGCATTTAACAGCGATCACCTGCGGCAGCAATTCAGAAAAGAGGCTCCGGAATCGTTCACTCCGGAGTATATTGAAATGGGGCAGGTAAATAACAGCAAGATTCGGGATTAAAGATTTTAGCTTGACTTCAGAATGATTATTTTAATCGTTTATTCAAATTAAAAAAAGACATTATGGCCTGGTTCAAGCGTAAAGATTCTAACATACAGACCAGTAAGAAAAAGGATATGCCTGAAGGGGTATGGGTGAAAGTCCCCACAACCGGGGAAACCATCCATCGCCGGGAACTGGAAGATAATTTGTGGGTTGATCCGCTCAGCGGGTACCATTTCCGAATAGGAAGTAAACAGTATTTCAGTTTCTTATTTGATGACGGAGAGTTTGAGGAGATCGGGAAAGACATTTTGCCAGCAGACCCGCTCAATTTCGAAGATCGCAAGAAGTATAAAGATCGCCTGAAAGCAACCCAGGAAAAGACGGGCCTTACCGACGCCTGCCGTGTAGGAAAAGGTAAAATGGATAAGTTGAAAGTAGTGATTGCCTGCATGGACTTTTCGTTTATAGGCGGCAGTATGGGATCCGTAGTTGGTGAGCGGCTTGCCCTCGCCATCGATACTGCACTGGAAGAGAAACGCCCGCTGCTGATTATCTCTCAGTCGGGCGGGGCGCGCATGATGGAAAGTGTGCTGAGCCTGATGCAGATGGCTAAAACGTCGGCAAAACTTGCCCGGCTTGAGAAAGCAGGTGTGCCCTACGTTTCCGTTATGACAAATCCAACCACCGGCGGAGTAACCGCAAGTTACGCGATGCTGGGTGATTTCAATATTTCAGAGCCCGGCGCCCTGATTGGTTTTGCAGGTCCCAGGGTGATTCGCCAAACGATTGGACAAGATCTGCCCGAAGGATTTCAGACATCAGAGTACCTGCTTGAGCACGGATTCCTCGATTTTATCGTACCGCGCCAAAAGATGAAGAGTAAGGTTTCCAGGCTGCTGCGAATGGTACTGAATCAACCCAAAAAATAGGCCCGCGGTTTTTTGAAGCACACAAATCAGGACTGGACGTTCCGCTGATTGTTAATATCCATATAGAAAGAAAACAAGATGAGATTTGCCGATTACGCGAAAATTTATGTGACGGCCGGAAACGGCGGCAGCGGTATGGCACACTTTCGCCGCGAAAAATATGTGCCTCGCGGCGGCCCTGATGGTGGAGATGGCGGAAGTGGAGGTGATGTAATTCTGATCGGTAATCAACAGCTCAACACGCTGCTGGACCTCAGATATCGTAAATATGTGAAGGCAGAACATGGCAAGGATGGCCACACATCACGCAAAACCGGCCGCGACGGCAAAGACGAAATCCTTGAGGTCCCCCTTGGTACCGTTGTCTACGATGCAGATTCCAAAGAGCGGATTGGAGAGATTACGGCCCATGAAGAATCACTGGTGGTTGCGAAAGGCGGTGACGGCGGACTCGGTAACTGGCACTTTAAAAGTGCAACCAATCAAACGCCACAGCACGCCCAGGAAGGCCGGCAAGGAGAAGAACGAACGATTGAACTGGAGCTGAAACTGATTGCCGATGTCGGGCTGGTTGGTTTTCCCAATGCAGGGAAAAGCACACTGCTTTCCGCTCTTTCCGAAGCCCGGCCTAAAGTTGGTGACTATCCATTTACCACGCTTGAGCCAAACCTTGGTGTTGTTACGTTTAGTGATTACCGCAGTTTTGTGATGGCGGATATTCCCGGAATTATTGAAGACGCACATGAGGGGAAAGGGCTGGGAATCCAGTTTTTGCGGCACATTGAACGAAATAATATTTTACTTTTTCTGGTGGCGTGCAACGAAGATATTGAACGTCAGTACCG
>JAWLEH010000017.1:34344-46633 GCA_041686215.1 Balneolaceae bacterium
GGGGAAAGGGCTGGGAATCCAGTTTTTGCGGCACATTGAACGAAATAATATTTTACTTTTTCTGGTGGCGTGCAACGAAGATATTGAACGTCAGTACCGTGCACTGTTAAACGAGTTGAAAGAGTACCGAAAAGATTTACTGGACAAACCGCGTATACTTGCCATCACCAAGCTGGATTTAAAAGAGGGATTTGAGCTGGACGAACCGGTTGAGATTGATGATGTGGCAGAAGTGATAGAAATTTCAGCGGCAACGGGGCACAATGTCGAACAATTGAAAGAGAAGATTTGGGAGAAACTACAAAAGATTGGAGATTACCAGCCATCATAGAGCACTTGTAGGACTGATGAAGGTCCCGGGTTTTGGCGTTCGAATGGCGCGAAACCTGTTAAATCAATCGGGCGTGGAGAACGCCGAAGATTGTTTTAATATGATCGAAACCGACCTTCTTAAAATTGATGGGCTGGGCAGAAACAGAATTTCCGACCTGCTCTCGTTTGATGACTGGGATAGTGTTGATAAAGTTCTGGAAAGAACAGTGAAACTGGGAGCCCGCCTCGTTGCGCTTACCGATCCCGATTACCCGCCCATGCTAAAACAAACCTACGATCCACCCGTCATACTCTGGGTGAGAGGAGATGTAGCGGCATTGTCGAAAGAGGCACTTGCCGTGGTTGGAACACGGAACCCCGGAAGTTACGGGCTGTCGGAAACGGAACGATGGTCAAAAAAGCTGGTAGCTGCGGGATTATCCGTGAACAGCGGACTGGCGTACGGTGTGGATGCAAAAGCCCATCGAACAGCCCTTGAGCAAGAGGGGACTACAGTTGCTGTGATGGGTTCCGGGATAGACTGGGTTTACCCTGCAAAAAACCGGCGGCTGGCCGATCAGATTATCAAAAACGGTGGAGCATTGATCACCGAATATCCTCCGGGAAGCAAGCCGGATGCAGTAAACTTTCCCGAACGAAACCGGATTGTGAGTGGCCTGAGCTACGGTGTTTTAGTTGTGGAAAGCGGTATAAAGGGCGGAAGTATGATTACGGCCCGCCTTGCGCTGGATCAAAACCGGGAGGTGTTTGTGGTGCCCCACCCGCTTGGCTATTTGAAAGGCGAGGGGTGTAATTACCTGATTCGGACCGGCCAGGGAAAGCTGGTGCAGACGTTTGAGCATGTGCTTGAAGAACTTTCAATTCGTTTGCAAAAAGGCGAAAACGAAAAGGCAGCAGCAAAACCTGCCGGGCAAAAATGGAAGGAAGCCGGTGATCTTACCGAACAGGAAACGGCCTTGTGTCGGACACTTTCGAACGAAACGCTGCATGTTGACCAACTGGCGGAAAAGTTGGATACGCAGCCCTTTAAACTCTCCCCGCTGCTGCTTGAGCTGGAGATGAAGGGGCTGATTCGCCAAAAAGCCGGGAAATATTTTGAGCTTGAGTAGTTTTTCTATTTTGCCGTTTCGAGATTAATTCTTTAGTTCCAACATGTTTAGAGTACGCGACGTCATACTATCCGAAGAAATTGCAACAACTTCATTTGCCTGTGATATTTCACGCTGCAAGGGTGCCTGCTGTGTTGTAGGCGATGCAGGTGCGCCTGTTGAAGAAGATGAAATTCCGGTACTGGAGAAGATCTACAGTCAACTCAGCCACCGACTTTCAGATGAAGCACGTGATACAGTAAAGAGAAAAGGGGTGGTTCAGAAAGATTCCGGTGGCAGAGCTGAGATTACCTGCATTGAGAAAGGAGACTGTATTTTTGTTGAACATAACTCGCAGGGTGCAGCAACCTGCGCCATACAGAACGCTTACTATCGCGGAGACGTTAATTGGGAAAAGCCCGTAAGCTGCCACCTGTTTCCGATTCGGCTGAAAAAGATTTCAGGAAAAGAATATGCGAATTACGACTATCAGCCCGAAATTTGTTCGGCTGGTTGTTCACGGGGCAAGCGCGAAGGCATATACTTGTCGGATTTTCTTGAAAAAGCACTGAAACGGCGCTATGGATCTGACTGGTATGATGAATTTACAACAGCTTGCATTGAGATAAGAAGCAGAATGTACACATGATTAAAACCGGCCAAAATTTAAAACAAAGTCAGAATCTGCAGCAGAAGCTGTCGCCTCAGCAGATTCAGTTTATAAAACTTCTGCAGCTCCCGACTGCTGCGATGGAGCAGCGCATCAAAGAAGAGATTGAGATGAATCCCGTACTGGAAGAGGATGACGCCGAGCGGCTGGAAGAAACGGTTCAGGAGAACGAAAACGAGTGGGAAGAGAAGAAAGAGACGGATGAGGTAGAACCGGTAGACCAGCATGATGAAGTTGACTGGGACTCTTTTTTGCACAATACGGAATACGAAGGGAATAATTACAGCGGAAGCGGTGGCGGAAATGAAGACTGGAAGGATCTGCCCGATCCCTACCACGAGTCGCTTTTGGAAGAGCTGGAAAAGCAGGTGTCACTTCTTGATTTATCCGAAGACGAAGAGCTGATCGCCGATCAGATTTTGGGTTCATTGGATGAGGATGGCTACTTCCGTCGGGAAACGGAAGCTGTGGTGGATAATATTGCCTTCAACCAGGGGGTGCTTGTTAACGCGGATGATATAGAAAAAGTCCGCAAGCAGATTCAGCAGCTCGATCCTATTGGAATTGCATCACGTGATCTTCGGGACTGTCTCAGCTGTCAGATTAAAAATCTTAAAACGTCAAGCGAGGCAAAAGAGCACGCTGTTCAAATTGTTGACGACCATTGGGAAGCGTTTGAGAAAAAACATTTTTCAAAGCTAAAAAAATATCTCGATATCGGTGATGATGAGCTCAGTGAGGCCTTTGAACTCATTCGATCTCTGGATCCGAAACCGGGCGCAGTTGCTAACCCCGACGAGGATAACCAGCAGTATATTGAGCCCGATTTTGAAGTGTATTACGAACCCTCCGAAACAGATGACAAAGACGGTGAGTTTGTCATTACATTAAACCGTAGAAATGTTCCGCCTCTTAGAATATCTCCTGAATACAAACAGATGTGGGATAATATTAAGAAAAAGCCCGATCAGGAGAGTTCGGATAAACAGGCCAAACGATTTATTAAAGATAAAGTGGAATCGGCCCAGTGGTTTATTGATTCCATCATCCAGCGGCAAAATACGCTTATGAATACGATGAAAACGATCGTTTCGCTGCAGGAGGAGTTCTTTAAATACGGTGAGGGTCTAAAACCTATGATCCTGAAGGATATCGCGGAACGTATCAGCATGGATATTTCTACCATATCGAGAGTTGTGAATGGGAAGTATGTTCAAACCAATTTCGGGGTTTTCGAACTGAAGTACTTTTTTAGCGAAGGACTACAGACAGAAGATGGAGAAGACGTATCCAACAGAGAAGTGAAAAATTACCTGCAGGAGATTATTGAAAATGAAAATAAGAAAAAACCGCTGAGTGACCAGGCTCTTACAAACCTGTTGAAAGAAAAAGGATATAAAGTTGCCCGGCGTACTGTAAGTAAATACCGGGAACAGTTGCAAATACCTGTTGCGAGGCTGCGTAAACAAATTATTTAAGAGACCGGGAGTTCGTTAAGGAACAGAAATTGCATATAAAATCGGCTCTATGACACCGGGCGTATAAAGTACGTAAACCAATATGCCGATCACGAACAGTACATGCAGTCCAACAGTGCCGGTGAGAAACAGGGTGCGTCCGTCATCAAGAAATTTGGAGCTGTCTATCGCGGCAATATTGAAACTGAAAAACCATATCAGTATAAATAGGAAACTTAAGATCAGAATCCATACCTCATCAAAACCAACCCTGTTAAATACAACCAGGAAGGTTACAACAATTAAGTTCAGATGAAGAGGCCAGCTATAGAGGTTTAATATCTGACTGAAAGCCATTAGTTTTTTATTGGCAGCAAAAATCCAGGCCACGGATACTGCCTGGAGTAAAAAAGCCACAAGAATACCTGCTACGAAAAGAGAAGGCAACGTACTGTTTAACGTTATTATGGGATCGAAATGATGACGTATAACATCCAGGCCAACAGTGGAAACGACAACCTCCACACTTGCAAATACAAACAGGCCTGTAAGAAGCATATGCTGCACCAATAAGATGATTCCGGGCCATATATTCCGGAGGCGATTTTCCCTTACATCATTTACAAAAAAGGTGTGATTAGAAAAATAGCGGGTAACAGACTGGCTGTAGATCGGCTGATAACGGAAATGCAGTGCAAAACTTCCCCAAATCAGCATCAGTAAAATAACACTCCAGTTCATAACCGGTTCAGATCGGGAAGGCTCGGGCAGAGGTAATTCCACAGATTCACCATTCATAAAATCAGTGAAGAGGAAACGAAGATCGGGATCTTTTTCAAGCTGTTGATAAAACCAACCGGCAGGAATCACTGTTATTGATTCGTCAAGAGGTTCCAGGTTGCCAAACAACTGGTTCAGATGAGCGTACGAGTCGTAGTCGTTTTCGGAAGGGGAAAAATGCATTACGGGGTGCAACCGTGCGCCCGGCTGTTGTGGTGCGGTTCGATGCGAAATAAAGCTGATACCGGCGGGTGTGGAACCTTCTTCGGTGAAGGCTGAATGAAAATAGAACGTTTCCGGAAGAAGAGAGTCAAGCGTGTCGGCCAGTGCAGCAGCAGTTTCGGGAAACTCTGGATGGCCATCGAATGGATAGTGCAAAATGCTCACCGCGACAATCCGTTCCCTTACCCTTTCTGGTAAGTTTGAAACACCAGAAACCACTTGTTGTGCAATCTCATTTTTTTGGATGTCTGCCGTTCCCGGAATTGTGAAAAAGGGGCCGGTATCCACAAGAAAGCGAAAATCCTCACTCTGAAATTCCTGCGCTTCAGATGGCGTGCGAATTTCAAAAAGCCGAATGCCGATCTCTTCGGCAAGTTCAAGCTGCTGTGCTGAGAGCGGTTGCTCCTGACCGGTTACAGAAAGAGCAATACGATGCGTTGGCGTGTTGCTATCCTGAAGAATGTTTCCGGAAGAGGGTAACAGCAAAAAAAGGACCGAAAGAAACAGGGCCACGTATAGTGAGTGCTATTTTTTAATATTTGCGGTTCGCTCGATAGGTAACGACCGCGTTTCTTTAAAACTGCTAAGCACAATGTTAGACCGCGTGCGGGTGACACCATCCCAGGATTGGATGAGCGACAGAAACTTTTCAAATGATTCTGTGTTTTGGGTCCGAACTTTCAGGATATGGGAGCCGTCACCGGTAATGGAATGACACTCCAGCACCTCGGGATGTTCGGTTACCAGATCTACAAAGTTGTGGTATTTTTCCGACCCGTCTACTTCCACAAAAATGAAAGCGGTGATGTCGAAATTAAATTTTTTGGAGTTGAGAATGGCATTGTACTCCGAAATGAGCCCGCGCTGCTCGAGTTTTCTCATTCGTTCCGATACGGAGGGAACCGACAGGTGAACAATGTCTGCAATGGTGTTTCTCTGGGCCCGCCCATCTTTTTGCAGGTGATTCAGGATTTTAATATCTGTTTCATCAAGTTGGTGACTCATAACGTTTTAGACTTAATATATCTAATTAAGGTTCATGTATTCTTAAATAAATTAGGGAATAAGCGGGTAAAATGCTTCTTAGAATTGAAATAAATTAGGTGTAAAGTTTCTGAGGTGAAACACAAAAATATTTCATTCAGTCTCAGATCCGCTTTATCTTTGCAAGTTGTTAAAGCAAACGAACAATAGCTGGATTATTATGCTCGACATCACGTATATCCGTGAAAATAAAAACCTCGTGAAAGAGGGAATGAAAAATAAAGGAGAACCTGATCTTTCTCTGGTAGACCAGGCGATTGCCAAAGATGAGGAGTGGCGGGCTACTGTAACTAAGGCAGACCGGCTGCGGGCAGAAAGCAATGCACGGTCGAAAGAGATTGGTAAGCTTATGGGGCAGGGAAAAAAGGAAGAGGCTCAGAAAATCATCAAAGAGACGGGGGAGAGTAAAGAGACGATTAAGGAACTGGAAAAACAGATGGGTGAACTGCGTGATGAGCTGGATAATCTCCTCTATCGCATTCCAAACGTGCCGGACCCGTCTGTACCGGTTGGGGTAACTGAAGAAGAAAATGAAGTGTTTAAATCTTGGGGAGAATCATCTCAGGATGATACAAAGCGACCCCACTGGGAAATTGCCGAGGAAAAGCAGTGGCTCGATTTCGATCGTGGTTCTAAAGTAACGGGTGCCGGGTTTCCATTCTACCTCGGTAAGCTGGCAGCCCTGCAGCGCGCACTGATCAATTTCTTTATTTCTGAAGCCTCAGGTGCCGGGTATAAGGAAATGCAGGCCCCGTTTTTTGTGAACGAGGCGTCTGCCCGCGGAACGGGTCAAATTCCGGATAAGGAAGATATGATGTACGAAATCCAGCGGGACGGATTTTTTGTGATTCCCACCGGGGAAGTGCCGGTAACCAACTTTCACAGGGATGAAATTTTGGATGCGGAGCATTTACCTGTGCGATATGTAGCCCACACGCCCTGCTGGCGAAGGGAGGCAGGCAGCTACGGCAAGGATGTTCGCGGTTTGAATCGTCTGCATCAGTTTGACAAGGTGGAACTGGTGAACATTGTGCACCCCGATGAGTCGGATAAAGCACTTGAAGAATTGCGCGAACATGCCGAATTACTCCTCGAAAAGCTGAACCTGCCCTACCGCACCCTTCTGATGTGTACCGGTGACATGGGTTTTACGCAAACAAAAAAGTACGATCTTGAGGTGTGGAGCCCGGGACAGCAGCGCTGGCTGGAGGTGAGTTCCTGTTCCAATTTCGGCTCATTCCAGGCCCGCCGAATGCAGCTTCGTTATCGTGATGAGAAAGGTAAACCGGAGATCGCCCACACACTCAACGGATCGGGCCTTGCGCTTCCAAGAGTGGTTGCAGCCCTGCTGGAAACGTATCAAACTGATAATGGCGATGTTGATGTGCCAGAAGTATTACAGCCGTTTATGGGACTTGAGATCATTTAGAACCGGACTGTCTGTTATAACCAAAAAATGGTTGGGTTTATGCATTTGGTTTTACGCTGATGTTTTGGAATATCCGCAATCCCTTAAAATCAAACCTTCTGCTATGGTACGGTTCATATTTGTTTTTGGTTTGATAGCGGGACTGACCGGGTTAGCTGCTGGCTGCGGTAACACTCCGCCTGAAATAGATATGCCCGAACCTCCCCGGCACAGCATGAGTTTAGATGGTGAAGTGGCACTGAGCGGGCGGGTTTCATGGGATGCCGGGTCTGAGTCACTGAAAACAACAGTCCGGGCTGAAAATACAGGTGAACAGCAGGCCACCATCAGGACAGGTCCCTGCTCCATAAAAATTCTGGCCTTCGCTGGTTCGGAAAGTGATGGAAAACTGATCTGGAGCAACACCATTCCTGAAAACCACATCTGCTTTGATGAAATGCTTGTGTACACACTTGAACCGGGTGAGGAAAAAGAGATGGATGGCCTAATGAACATTAGCGGAAATCAATGGAAACAGGATGTCCCGAAAGGTAAATGGCAATTCGCTATACAAGCAAAGACGGATGACGATCAAATGATGCATATCTCATCAAGTGATGTCGTGATTGAGTAAAACCTCAGGCAATATCCGGGTTCGAAACAAATAAATCTTAATTTTTTAAGCTTGTGCTACTAATTTCCAGAACGTATGACTTTTCGGAGTGGGATCAGGTTTATAGCCTTAGAAACGTTTGTTTTGCAGGGTCAAAAATATTTTGAGACCGTTTCCACTACTCTGTGAATGGGAAAAGTTTCCTGTTATTCATATTATCCATCGTTGTAACCTATTAAATATCAATACACTATCTGCATGATTATTAAAACTCCTTATCTTCTGTTTCTGGGTGATGCCCGCGATCAGCTTGCCGCAAAAGTTGGCAAAGGAATCCGGGACTGGCGGCCCGAATTTGCTCTTGGTCAGTACAGACTCCCTGATTGCAATGCGGACCTGGGTCTGCCCGATATGACTCTTCAAGAGGCAAAAGACGCCGGCGTAAAAACAATGGTGATCGGTGTTGCGAACCGGGGCGGAGTTTTCTCTGAAACCTGGAAAGAAGTGATGGTTGAAGCTCTTGAAATGGGGTTTGACCTGGCATCCGGTCTGCATAAACTTTTGAAAGATGACAAACAGCTGGCTGCCGTGGCTGAGAAGAATGGCCGGACGTTGTTTGATGTACGTATTCCTCAGCAGGAGTACCCGATTGCAACGGGTGAACGGCGTTCGGGGAAGCGCTGCCTGACGGTGGGAACCGATTGCTCTGTTGGGAAGATGTATACGGCACTTGCCATGGAGAAAGAGATGAAACAAGGAGGGCAAGACGTTGATTTCAGGGCAACAGGGCAAACAGGCATCTTAATTAACGGTGAAGGAATTCCTCTCGATGCAGTTGTGGCAGATTTTATGGCCGGAGCTATTGAAATGATCACCCCTGATAACGATCCGGACCACTGGGACCTGATTGAAGGCCAGGGATCACTTTTCCACGTGTCGTTCTCAGGTGTAACCCTGGCGCTGATTCATGGCGGGCAGCCGGATGCACTTGTTCTGTGCCACGAGCCAACGCGCGGGCATATGCGGGGCATTCCGGGGTTTCAGCTTCCCACGCTGGAGGCTGTGCGGGATCTTAGCTTACAGATGGCACACATTGTAAACCCTGACTGTAAAGTCATCGGAATATCAATTAACACGGCTTCACTGTCCGAAGAGGAAGCGATCAGCTATATGAAACAGGTTGAAGAGCGGATGAAACTTCCAACGGTGGACCCGTACCGCCAGGGAGCTGCCCGGCTGGTAGATGCACTCGGTGAATTAACGTGAGAGAGATGGAAGTTACAGTACAACATAACAGGTTTCCGATTGCAGGGATATTCACGATTGCAAGGGGATCCCGAACTCATGCAGATGTGATAACTGTAAAAATCACGGATGGAGACGTATCCGGGCGCGGAGAATGTGTACCCTATGGCCGGTATAACGAGGATCTGGAATCTGTAACCAGCGAAATAAACTCTCTGCCGGCGTCTTTTAACAGAAAAGAACTTCAGGAGTTGTTACCCCCCGGTGCCGCACGGAATGCCGTGGATTGTGCCCTCTGGGATCTTCAGGCAAAACAGACGGGCAAACGGGTTTGGTCGCTGGCAGGATTGTCTGAGCCTGTTCCGGTTATTACTGCGTTTACGCTCTCACTCGATGAGCCGGCAGAGATGAAGTTGGCGGCCCAAAAACATGCCCGCCGCCCGCTGCTGAAGATAAAACTTGGAACCCCGGATGATTTACCACGGCTTGAGGCTGTGAGAGAAGGGGCGCCGGACTCCGGGATAATTGTTGACGCAAATGAAGGATGGTCTGCGGATATTTACCGTGAAGTAGCGCCGCATCTTCTCAGGCTTGGTGTGATGATGGTGGAGCAGCCTCTGCCGGCCGGTGAGGATGAATCGCTGAAAGAGATTGAGAGGCCACTGCCGGTCTGTGCGGATGAGTCGTGCCACGACCGGGCGAGCCTTGCTGCACTAAAAGGCAAGTACGACATGGTAAATATCAAACTGGATAAAACCGGTGGCCTTACAGAAGCACTGGCACTCCGGGAACAGGCCATTCGGGAAGGATTCGATGTGATGGTAGGATGTATGGTTGGATCCTCACTGGCCATGGCGCCGGCTGTATTGGTGGCCCAGGGAGTGGCGATCACAGATCTTGATGGCCCCATGCTGCTGGCTGAAGATCGCAAAAACCCTCTCCGGTTTGATGAAAAGGGCGTTCATCCCCCTTCTCCAGAGCTTTGGGGATAGCCTGCATCACCGCACACCGGCTTTCCTGAGAACCCGTATATGGATACTGCTTTTGGGTTACAGCGGTTTATCTCTTTCTATTTCCCTGCCAAGCGTTATATTGTCCCGTTCTTCACCATTAACCCAGAAAATCACACACTTCCTATGAAGCTTGCCAAAATTTGGTTGATCCTAATTATGACCGGAATCCTGGCCGGAACGGCAGATGCTCAAAAAAGAGCCATGACTACAGACGATATTTTGAACATGACTCAACTGGGTTCATCCCTGATTTCTCCTGATGGTGAGTTTGTGATTTTCGGAAAATCGGAGCTCGACTGGGATGAAAACAAGCGCGAGACAACCTACTACCATATCCCTGCAGACAGCGGCAGGAGCTACCAATATCTTGGCGAAGAAGGCGGTTCGGATTTGAAGTTTTCACCGGATGGAAATTACCTTTCTCTAAAGCGAACAGTGGACGAAAAATCCCAGATATTTCTAATGTCTACTTCTGGCGGGGAGGCGATAAAACTTACAGATCACGCATCTTCCGTGGATAGTTACGAGTGGGGAGAAGATAGCCAAACGATCTACTTCAAAGCAGACCGGCCAAAGTCTGATGAAGAGAAGAAAACGTATGAAGCAGGATACGACCATTTTATGGTGGATGATCCGCCGCATGGCCAGCGCGAAGGAGCATGGCATGAGCTCTGGGAAATTGATATTGACAGCAAAGAAACAAATAAACTGACCCACCAGGATGTTCGGATCGGTGAGTTTACCGTATCTCCGGATGAGTCGGTGATCGTCTACACCGGCAGGTTTGAGAACCGGAGAAATCAACAGTACAAGACTGAAATATTTCGTCTGGAAAAGGGTGACAGTACCGCCACAGCTTTAACCGAAAATGAAGTACCGGAAGGCAATTTGGCCTGGATGCCCGACAGCCGCCATATTGTCTATTCTGCTGCAAGTGATGGAGAGTGGGAGCTGAAGCAAAGTAAACTCTGGCTTATGGATACGGGTGATTTATCCTACCAAATGATTTCGGGGAAATTTCCGGGGAATATCAGCAATTACGAAATTTCTGAAGATGGGAGCACGATCTATTTTACCGGTTCTTACAGGACGAACTCAAATTTTTATTCAATGAGTGTTGAATCCGGTGATATAACACAGCACACCGATATTGAAGGAACTCTGCGAATTGTTCATTATTCCGGTGATCACAACCGGTTGCTGGTACGGAAAGAGAGTGCTACCACCCCGCCTGACCTCTATACTGCTTTCGCGGATCAACCTGGGGAAATGACCCGTTTAACAGATTTAAATCCTGTGATTCGCGACAGCCTGCAGCTTGCGGATGTTGAACGTACAACCTGGAACAGCCGGGACGGACTGGAAATTGAAGGGATGTACTACAAACCGAATGATCATCAATACAACGCGGAAGCCCCGTTTCTTCTGCATATTCACGGAGGGCCGGCAGGTGTATTTTCAAACCGCTTTAGCCCGAATTATCATGTTTGGGCCGGCCTTGGCTATGTGCAGTTGGCACCAAATGTTCGGGGAAGCACCGCGTACGGTGATTCGCTCCTGCGCGGAAATATGAATGATATCGGCGATGGAGACTACGAGGATTTAATGAGCGGTGTGGATCATCTGATTGAAAAAGAATCAATCGATAGCGAAAAGATGGCGGTTCGGGGGTGGAGCTATGGCGGCATTCTGGGCGGCACCACAATTACCAAAACAGATCGTTTTAAAGCGGCCTCGCTGGGTGCCGGTGTGTTCGACTGGCCGTCGGAATACGCAATGGGTTTCAATCATGATGTGAGACTCTGGTACATTGGTGGTGAACCGTGGACCAATCCCGAGGGATACAGGGAGCGGTCGGCAGCCACACACGCTGAAAATGTAAATACACCCACTCTGTTCATCCACGGAGAACGCGACCGTGTGGACACCCCGGAGCAGAGCCTCATCTTCTTTACGTATCTGAAAGATATCGGGAAAGTTGATACACGTTACCTGTTTCTGAAACGGGAGGGGCATGGTATCTCGGAGCCCCGCAACCAGCGAACCCGAGATATTGAGGAGATCAAATGGATACAGCACTATACACAGGGAATTGAATGGGAGCCATGGGAACGGAAAGAGGCTGATTCCTCCGGGGATGAAGATTCCGGGTCAAAATAAGCCGCGCACCGGCTCAAATTCCAGATCCGGTTCCTTAAGCCACCGCGTAGAGTTCCTGTTCTTTAAAGTTAAGCAGCAGCTCAAGGACAGGCTGCATCTCTTTCTCCTGCATGATGGCAGCACGAAGTTTTTTCCCATTACGGATCCCTTTCAGATACTGCCCGTAGTGTTTTTTCATGATGATGACCCCATATTTTTCTCCATGATGCTCCACTGATAAACGTAATTGATCGGCACAAAGACGTAGCCGTTCGTC
>JAWLEH010000100.1:0-12193 GCA_041686215.1 Balneolaceae bacterium
ATCAATTTCATCAAACAGAGTCCCGATATCGTACAGCTGCTTGATAATTTCCATGCTCATACTGTCTTCTCCTTTGAAGTATGGAATACCGGTGGTATTCGGAGCAAAAGCCGTCAATTTATCTCCCAGCAAATCTTCTTTGGTGGGTATTTCCACGATTACCGGGTCGCCTTCCTGAGGAACAAAAGAGGAGTGTACCGGTAGCTGTGTAAGCTGAGTGTAATATACTTCCTCAAACAGAATATCCAGCAAGACATACTCTTCCTCTCCACCTGAGGCACGTACCGGCTTATAGAACAGCTTGTAATGAGCTTTTTCGATATCGGATTGAGTATTTCGATTTTGTAATTCAAAGTGGGTAAACCCTTGTTGCTTTACTACTGCAGTCAGAATATCATCCAAATCTACTTTCTTATCGGAAAGAATAATATCAATATCGATGGAGAGTCTTTTTGCAGAATCAAAATGAAGCATTAAAGCCGTACCGCCCTTAAAAACAAATGGCAGATTTTGTTTAACCAATCCTTCCAGTAACAACAATGCACGAATAACCTTTTCGGTTAAGAGTGGATCTGCCTTATGCATTCCGGCAATATCATCAATCCATTCTCTGGTAATCTGGGATTGGTCAATCATAGATTACCGCATCCCTCCTCTTGATTAATGGGAAGCAGATCCAGCCTCTCTAAAAAGTATGCCAGTTTTGGCCGTTGTTTTCTGCGATCCGCATACCGTAGCAGCTTTTTTATATTGACCGTATAAGCGTTAAATGCTTCCTGATAAATGGTGCTTAGTTCCTTCCCTTGATAGGCTGAAAAAATAACAACATCTGCAAAGAGATCAACCAGAAGCTTTTCAATCGTGATGGTCGGGATGTTTTCAATTTCCTGAACAGGGGCTTCCGTAATCAGTGGTTTTATAATCACAGGATTTTCTGCGTCTTGCAGATAATTTTCCATGATCTCCTTTCCGGGTTTAAGAAATGCGCTGTAGCCCTCTTCTTTGAGAAAATTGAATGCCGAGGAAGCTGCCTCTTTTTCTATTTCAATCATGCCTATAAATTGAAACGGCTGATGTACCATAAATTGATTGATGATAGACGTATTCCAAATACAATAATCTGTGTAGGGAAACTTCGATTGAATCATCCCAGCTATCGAGCGCTCCTGACTGCCAATCTGTGGTTCGAATATGTTCTTTTGCCCAAGCTTGAATAACCCTCTGCCTATCCGTTCTAAAACTCCTTCCTGCACTAAGTGATGTACCCTCCAATTGATGGTAGATTTCTTCAGCTTCGGGTCAAAAGAACGATAAAATTCAGTGATATCCTTCGTTTTAAACACATCGATATCACTGAAATACGTTTTCAAATCTTCAATATGTAATTTATCGGCTGCGATAGTTACCCTTTAGCTTTAAAAACTAATTATTGGCACTATTTACAAAAAGTGCCGTTAATTTGAAAATATTCTTTTCAAAATGTTCCAAACAGCAGGTCAAAATCTACACTTTCGGCTATTTGGGTAGATTAGGTATTTCAGGATACTTTTTGATACAAACACATCTATCTGGTGATTAGTCCAGGACGTAGAAAGGGGAAAAAGTGTTGTGCTTTAAATGTATGCCAGGAAATTCTTTATGCACTCAAAAAGTTGAATTATTAGTTAGAACGAGAGTATAAACAAGCCGGATTTGACACCCAGTGGATTTTAAAATTTCTTCTTAAAAAAAATAAACTTACGATGATTAACACACACCTTTCTTAAGCATCCGGATTTTAAGAACTATTTTGGTATAAATTTTTAGATCACAAAGGAAGCCTCAATCTGAACCCCTGCCTGTCTGCTTCGTTAGGATCCATAAATGCATTGGACCTCTCCAATTGCTCTCGTGCCCGGTCATATTCACTCCAGTCGATCGACTGAGTAAACTTTTGGCCAAAATCGAGCGTCCGTATCAAAGGTGTGGAATGGTGGTCATTGGTGAGAGTCTTTAAAGCCGCCAGGTAGTTGTTCCGGTACACAATAGGGATGATGACTTTTTGCTCTTCAGCCGATACCAGTTCTGCATTCATCATGATCCGGGCCACTCGCCCATTCCCGTCTGTAAATGGATGAACCTCACTCACCAAAAACATCATGTACACCGCTTTGTGAAACGAGGATTCCAGTGCGCGATAGATTTCAAATCCTTTTCTCAGGGTGCCTTTCACCAGGTCCGGGTGGACAAACTGAGTACTCCCGGCCACATTTACTTTAGTCTTACATTGACCGGGATGTTTATCTTTTCTTGCTGCCAGGATTTTGGCATGCCGGTATTTTAGTATTTCGATAAAATCATCATAGTCTTGCGGTACCCGCTTCATTTCGTAATAGTTTGATACCACCCTGTATGTACCCAGCACATCATGTGCATCTTCCGGCCTTTCGGTTGGAATAGCATTCCGAAATACAATATCAGCTGCTTCACCGACCTCAAACTCTGTCCCTTCAATGAAGTTGGAGAAGTAGGCTTCAAAAAAGGAAAGATTGATCCGTTCCTGTTGAGACAGTTCTTTCGCTGACCTGGAGCCCGGAGCTGTTGCCTTCAGGTCATCAAACAGCTTGAGAAAAAGTTCAGCCCGATCCGGATCGTAGGGTTCGTCGTCTTTTCTGGCTTTTGCTACGTCTGATTTTAAATCAGATGTTCGTGTGCCTTGTAACGTGCCAATCAGATCGTCCAGTTTTTGAAACTCCTCCATCATATCCAGCTCTTTGGCAATCTCCCTGGCTTTATCTCTGATTTGATTTACATGGTCAGCCCCTTTTAAACGAAAAAGCTTATCCAGCTTTTCTTCCATCTCCTCACGGGAAAGTGTACGGCTGACGTCTCCCTTCCTTGCACGTGACGGCCGAATGTTCTCAAGAAGTGCCCGCGGTTCAGAGCTGATCCACAGATCATTGATAAATGGCAGGTCACTCTCCAATGGTTCATGTCCTTTACGCGGATTAAAGACCAAACCAGGCAGCTCCGTATTCCTCTTTTTGGATGAAATAATAAACACCGAACCATCTGTTGCCGGACTGTTCTCCAGGGCCGTTCGGTCGGCAATCAGTGCGTCGGGGTAATACTCCTTTAGTAGATTGTACCAATGTCTTCGAACTATCACTTCAGGATCATCCTGCAAGTTCTTTGTATACAACCTGGACCCAAGTTTTTTAAGCTTGCCATCTGCAACCGCACGTGATACTTGATCAGAAATCTCTGTGTATGAGACGAAAACTTCCGGCAATGATTCTAAAAAAGTGGGCATTAACAACCGTTTTATTTTGAATTTATCAAACTTTCGGGGTTTAAGAAAGAGTTTATTCAAACTTTCGGGGTTTAACGCGGCAGCCGGATTCTCGTATCTAAAAATAGTCAGTCTGCCATCACCGATATTTTGTGGGTATGGTGGGTAATAAATTTGCCTTCTCACTACCAAATATCAGGGCTAAAAAATTAATTTCGAAACTCCTCCCCATTTAAAGGCCCGATAGTGTGCATCAAGCAGGCGGCAGGTAGAAAGCAAGGGAATTAATTTACTTACGATCAAAATGTTGGATTAAACCGGATCCAAAATGCCGGCGTATCTCCAAAGCGTTTGAGTGGCCATGCAAGTTCAGCTCGGAAGAGGTCGGAGCCCAGTCCCACGCCGATATCATGCTGCAGGTCAGATAGCGAAAAACCGTTCATGTCTTCAAAAGGAGAGGTTGAGTTTCTAAGGAGGTCACTCTGACGGGCAAAACCGGAATCCAGGAAAAAGGTGGTATAGAAGCTGTCGAAATCAATCCACTCATTTCCTCCGCCTACAATTCTGCCAAACTGAAGCTCCAGGTTACTCAATAGCATCTGGTTTCCGGTAAACACTTTATAAGGTGAGCCGCGCAGCGAGGCAATACCACCCAGCTGATGCTGCTTAAAAAGCGGTGCATTTCCGGTGATGCTTCCGGCTCGCAGCCTCCACTTTAGCACGGAACCGGGTTCGAAATTGGAGAAAAGGACCAGCTCCGCAAGATACTTGCTGTACGAAAACTCGTTGTCAAATCCTGAATTGTCTGCCAGCTCAATCTCGGTCATAGCAGACATCGAGAAGTAGCGATTAATAATCAAGCGTTTTGGATTGAAAGAGAGTGCAAAATTAAGCCGCTGAATATTGGTTTCATCTGCAGACAAATCGATCGGCTGATTGGCCCGGTATACGCTTCCTTTCCCAAACAGGGAGTAGTTTGTTCCCACCGACAAAGAAGAGAAGTCATCATTGTTGTAAGAGAATGCCCCTTCAAACCAGCGTTTTCCGCGTACGGCCGTGTACACTCCAAATCCATCTTTGAGATGATAGTCAGGGAAATCGTAGGCGGCAAAAAGTGCAGTAAAGCTTGATTCTATCAGCCCAACGCGCCAGTAATCTTCGGTGGCGGTTGCCCGGTGCAGCTCGGCGCCAATCAAAATTCGGTTGTTTCTTCCGATAAATCGCTCCAGGCCAATAGCATAATCCCACCGTTTGGATGCTGTTCCGTACCCAATCAACCCGTGCGGACGAAACTTGTTAAGATTGACCAGCCCGCCATAATCATACCACTGCATTCTCTCTTTTTTGATGCCGAGGAACAGTCCATTCACCCGGTTATAGTGAATCATTGGCAGATTGGGAAACTGGTTGAATAGTGGGTTCGTGTTGTAAGGGCCGGCCTCGAGCGCCCCGTCAAAATCGATGCCTTCCGGTTGAAAACTTCTGAGCCTTCGCTGGGGCTCAAGTCCTGAAGAATCTGTATCGGAGTCGGTTTCAGTCTCTCTTCCCATAAGCTCCTCAAGGGATTTATTGAAGATCGGATCGCGTTTGAACGGATCTTCCTCTTCACCTGATTGCTGGGCCGCCAGTGCAAAGGGAAATACTATGAAAAGAAGCAGTATTGGTAAAAGTCTGTACATAAATGTCACCGTTAATTTACATAAATTGCAGCTACGATTTTCTTCTTTCAGTTGTTTCATTTTCCTCTTTGATTTTAACAGCCATCAGGGTGACGTCATCTTCATTTTTATGTTCACAGCTCCAGCTCAGCATCAGGCTTCGCATGTGCTTGATGATTTCATCCGATGTGGCACATGATGAATTCAGGAGCTCCCGCTCGATTCGCTCCAGTCCCAGCAGTTCTCGTTTATTATTGAAAAGCTCCATCAGGCCGTCGCTCATCAACAAAAGTACGTCTCCGTGATCCATCTGTAATTTTCGATTTTGATAGGGATAGCGAACTTTTGTGCCCAGCGGCAGCCCTTTCAGCGTGATCGTTTCCACACGACCCAAATTTTTTCTGTACCACAATACCGGCGGCATTCCGGCCGATATAATTTCAGCATTCAGCCCATTGCAGCGCAGAATAATCATTCCCATGTACATCAGATGCAAATCCATTTTACGCAGTCCGGAGGACATCCGTTGAAGCATCTCCGCCTGATTTTTATCGCCGGCAAGCATGTGGAAATAGCTTTTGGCCGCGGCAACCATAATTCCCGCTTTCGTTCCATGGCCGGTTGCGTCACCCAGTGCAAGGGTCAGCCATCCATCCTCCTGCAAAGAATAGTCGTAATAGTCGCCCCCAACTTCAGTTGCCGTTACCATATAAACCGAGATATCGTAGGGAGAAATATCCGGCAGCTTGTTTGGCAACATAGAGAGCTGAAGGGTGCGGGCTTCTTCAAGCTCCCGGCTTTTTCGGCTGTTTTCGGCCTCGAGCAGGCGGGATTCAATCTCAATTTTTTTATTTCGCTTCTCCTGTTCCAGTGTTTTTTCAGACAGGTCTTTCACCTCAACCAGCTTCTGCTCCAGCCGTTTTTGGGTAACGGCAAAATCTCGCGACAGAAATACAGACATCGCAAAAATCATCATTCCCGACCCCAAAATGCTTGCAGTTGTGGTTTCCCCGGCGATCAGGTTTGTGTTGATCATAATTCTGTACAGGATACTCATCAAAAAGCAGAAAATACCAAACCCGATAATCCAGGAACCGGAGCGTTTCTGAAGAACAATTTTGAAGAGAGCCCGAAGCATTTCAAGCACAGCAATGAGTACAAAGAGCTCACGAATAAGGTTAATTTGACCGGCGTTAAACCATATTCCGGCAATTAACCCCAACCCTGCAACAGCAAACAGCCAGAACTGAGGTGGCGTACTTCTCCATCCGATCTCACAACAGAAATATTTCCGCTCGTTGTTTTTGCATTGAGTTCACCCCTTATATTTTCAGCTTCAATATTCCCGCTGGCGGAATAGGCGTTCACCTCACCCTCAAGGTTCTCAAGATAGAGATTACCAACCGTGGCCTGGATCAGGTGGGGTCCTTTTAAATTTCTTGCGTAAATATCTCCCCGGGTGCTCCGTATTCTTGATGAAATATCTACTGGAGTCTGAACAACGTAGCTGAAACTTATATTTCCACCCTTCCATACCCGGGATTCAGACCGCCGGGGTTCCACACTTGCGGTAATTTTACCGCGATTTTTCTGGAAAATAATCCGGTAGTTATCAAGGCTGGCTCCGCCTGACCATAGGGAAAAGCCTTGATCTACGTAAAGATCAATCTGAATGTAGTCGATCGCCGGATTTTCGTAGATTTCAACATTTCCGGAAAGAGTAAAAACGGAGTTGCGAAGCTATTTTTTTCTTTCATATTAAAGTGCTGAAATTTTTCTGTTTCTCTGCTACCACCCGGCATTTTCAACAATATGATCGGTTTAGATATCTCTCACCTAAGAATTTTATACATTAATCGAAATTTCAATTTCTCACACTTACATCAGAATTACGCATGAAATCAATACAATACTTTTTAGGGCTAATTATATTTTGCATCACATATACTTCAACTCAAGCGCAGAACGCACAATATCCGGTTGTTCAGAATTTTGGCGGAATTTATGAAATCCCCGGAAGTACAAATCCCGACCCAGACCTTGAGTACAACATTGTGATCGACCTAAAGACACTACAGCAGAATAAAGAAGAGATCAATCCGGGATTGAATAACGTGGCCCGCATGATGAATTTACATGGATTGGGTGGTGTCAGTTCAGAGAATCTGAATGTAGTGGTTGTGGTTCATGGAGGTGCAACCGAAACTATTTTAACGGGTGACGGATACCGAAAAAAGAATGGGGCAGAGCACCCTAACCTTAAGCTGATTCAGGCACTTATCGATGCAGAAGCAGAAATCTATGTATGCGGCCAATCGCTAATCTCACGTGGATTTGAAGAAAAGGAGGTAAACCATGATGTGAGTATCGGGCTCTCCATGCTCACTGTTGTTACGGAGCATATGCATAAAGGATATCAGCTATTGGTATTTGATTGATTGAATCACGTGAAGTTATACGCGGTTTTTAAAAACCTCCTTCACTAAAATTCCAGGTCCTGTTTGGGTGTAAAAACCCTTTTGATTAGGTGTAAGAAGAATTGTTATTTAATTTTGGTACGGGCAGGAGTAAAAAAATATCTTAAATGGCAAAAAAATACAGAAAACTTGGGTTAGCACTCGGTGGAGGAGCTGCTTATGGAGCTGCACATATCGGTGTGCTGAAAGCTTTTAAGGAATTAGGCATCCAGCCGGAATACATTTCAGGAACAAGCATCGGGGCTTTTGTGGCAGCTCACCATGCGTTCGGCACATCTCTGGATCAACTGGAAAAAATCGGGTTGGATTTAGACTGGCTCGATGTAACGGGTTTTAGACTATCCAAACTTGGTCTTTTGAGTAACAAAAAGCTGGGGAAGAAAACAATTGATCAGCTTGGCAAGGTGAATGTGGAAGAATCTGAAATTCCCCTTTGCATGATTGCCACAGATATATGTACCGGCAATAAAGTGGTTTTGACCGATGGGCCGCTTCACAAAGCGGTGATGGCAAGTACTTGTTTGCCCGGTATTTTCATTCCGGTTGAGTGGGAGAACATGCTTCTGGTTGATGGGGTATTGTGTGAAAATGTTCCTGTTACACCACTCCGTGATATGGGTGCTGAAGATGTAATAGCTGTGGATCTGACAACAAATCGAAAATATAAGTGTCCGGAAGATATTATCGATGTAATGACAAATACATTTGATGTTGGCCTTAATAATATGATCCAGGAACAACTTAGGGATAAGCGAACGACGTTAATTCAGCCGGAATTAACCGCCTACAACAAAGCAGATACAGGAAAAGCGGAGAATCTTATTCGCGAAGGGTACCAGGCAACAATGAAGATTTTGCAATAAACCATTCAGGAATTGATTCTCAGAAGCAACGATAAATCTTGCCTAAAGAACGGCAATATTTTTAAAAAAATAATAATTCCTCCTTTGAGTGGATGGTAGACTCTCAGCTATTACATTTCTGACAAGCCAATCTAAACAAATCAGGATCTACAGGAATTCTTGTGGGTGCGTTTCTTTCATCAATCATTTACGGTCACAAACCGTGCAATAACCGGCAGGTGGTCGCTGATCAGGCGCATGCTTTCGCGATCCATCGGCATAGCTACTTCTGCTGATCCCGGGACCAGACGTTCCATCATCTGCTCATTTGGTATGATATAGTCGAGCTGCCTGGCAGGATTATCCGCGGGGTGGGTCAGGGACTCTTCGTCCGCCATCGGATCAACAAATACAACGCCCGTTTCCGCTCCAAGAAGGCGATTGTATTCCCGGTCGCCCGGCTGCATGTTCAGGTCGCCGGTGAAGAGAATATTAGCAGAGCTATTGGTGCTGAGTATTTGACTGTAATGAGATCGAAGCAGATCTACCTGGCCAATGCGCCATCCTTCATTTCGCTCACCCCGGCCTGCTTTCAGATGCACACCGGTGAGTGTGAATGAATACTCCGGGTTTACAATCACATCAACCGAAACCAGGCGATTATTGGTGAAATGTTGCCGCGCGGGATTTCCATCATCATTGGTTTCACCCTCAATTGGTGTGAATATATTGGCGTAGCTGTAGAGCATCCCCAGAGGCAGGCGGCTCATAACTACTACATTCATATACCAGTCATTACTCTCCCGGCCGGTAAAAAGCCGGTATCCCATCTCTTCAACCTGCTCCTCCGCCCATGCCTCAACAAAAGCGGCACTTTCCACTTCCTGGAAAACCACGATATCGGCATCCAGTTCCTCGATAGCTACAGCCAGCAGTTTCCGGCGTTCTGCCATATTACTGTCCGGACTGTTTTCTCTCTCATTGTCGATATACGGGTTGTCATATTGATCCACAAAATGTTCCAGGTTCCAGGTAACAACACTTATCGTATCGTAATCTGCAGGGTTATACCACTCAGGAATCGAAACAATCTCCCAGGGGTTTGAGCTGTAAGCTGTGGCTGAAGGTGCCGTTTGATTCTGGGTGGTACTACAGGAAACCACAAATATGAGCAGAAGCGCCGGGAGCAGAGATCGAAATGAATTCATAGGTAGCTTTTTCTAAGTAACGTTAATCGTCTGTCGAATGATAGGAAATTTGATATACTGAGAAATTAAAAGGTAGTTAAAAAACGATATTTATCCTTTTTTTAAAGCCTTTCACCCGAGATTGACGAAAACTGAGTTCCCTCCTAAAAAAACGGGGGTCAATTGTGCAAGATCTACCCCGCGGCAGAGCTCAAAAGGTACGGGATTAGAACTCATTCCCTTTCGGCTGATATGCAGTTTTTTCTGGAGTGTGATGAGGCTGCCCGAAAAAGTAAACCTAAATTATTTAAGCGATACCCGATGAATTTTACCTTTTGGACAGCGCCGGAATTCAACCACTTATGATCAAAAGTTAAATCCCAAATTGATTGAAAACAGCTCGTCTTCATCGGAGAGACTGTAGGTGGCCGTTAACACCGCCCGGCGGAAAGGGCTGATCCACACGCCTCCGCCGTATCCCTGGTGCCAGCGGTCGGAGTTCTGACCATCAAGCCACACGCGGCCGTTGTCAAAAAAACCGATCACGCCAACACTGGCAGGGAACAAATACGACTGGAAATCAAACAGGCGGGTCCGCAAATCCAGGTTGTGATAAAAGGCCGTTCGCCCGGCAAACCGGTCGCGCATAAACCCGCGCAGGCGGCCGTGGTCGCCCAGCAGTGTATTGCCGCCCAGTGTGTTGGCCCTGAAAAAGTTAAAATCCCCGATGTTGGTTTCCGCCCCGATCCGGAACCCGATCGTGCTGGTGAGTTTCTCAAGCGTGTAGTAAAGCGTTCCCTCAGTTCCAAGGCGTGCAAAGGAGTCACTCTTGTCATCCAGCCCTATGTTCAGAGACGCATCCGTCCTGAATCGGAATCCGTAGTAGGGAAAGGCCTTGTCATCCACGCTGTTGATCTGAAAGGAAGAGGCGATTACGCCAAAATGGTGACCCTGAAAATCATTCGGTTCCAGTCTGGCTTCATCACTGCTGATAAACCGCCCATCTGTTTCGGAAGGACTGAAGAAAGCGTACTCCGGCCCAATCTTGAACCGGGTGATGGACGAGATCCGCTTTTGCAGCGAGGCTTTCAGGTGCACCTGGTCCATCCGAAAGCGGTAGAACGACCGGTCGTCAACAATCCGCTCCGTTTCATTGCCAAGGCCAAAATAGTTGGCCCTGAAACTGGGTGCCAGAACATCCAGGTCGATGTTGAGGTCGAGCGAGCCGATAGCCTCCGTAAAACTGTTTGCAGACCGGAATGAAAACGCGGATGTCAGCAGGGAGTGCTTTGCGCTGATCTCGTGCATACGTGCGTAGGGTGCTTTCCGGAATCCGTGCCGGACAAAACGAACGCCACCTCCCAGGAACACACCATCATCGGAATTAAATCCGCCGGTAAGCACCGGGACGTTCAGATCATACTGAAACTCCTCCCGGTCATAGCTGTGTACCTTTCGGTCCTCGGAATATCGGATTTTGGTTGCGCGGCTGATGCTCGACTGAAGCCCGTTAAAGGTATCGTAGACGATCACATTTGTACCGCCGCCGGTTCCCGATACGCGATCTTCCAGCATATCGGTACCCTCACCCGGAATCAGCCGAATCAATATTTCGTCGTGATCGGGACCGGTTAGTTCAAAATGGTCGTCGGAATCGAATCCATAAAGCCGTATCTCTTCCGTTTCATCGGTCCGGAACAACCGTTCATACCGAATCTCATCACTGTTCATATCAGTTAGCGTTACCCGCACATCACCGTTTTGCAGCCGTTCAATATCAAACCGGTCGGGTTGATCGCTGCCAAATATATTCACCTCTTCCGACAGCACATCGTAGTAGCGCCGGGCGAATTCCCGTATTTTACTACGCCTTGCCTTCAGCTTCCCTGCGATCTCCTGCCCGCTGAGCTCCCGTGCTTCTTCCGGCATACTCTCCACGGCATTATCGATGACGCGGTCCGTCATTGCGTTTTCAAGATCCCCCGCGATGCGAAGCCACAATTCACGCTCCGGTTCCGTTAAAAACCACCGATCGAGGTGCATGGCGTTGAAATTGATCCCTTTTATATCCCGGATATCTTCATCAAAATGCTGGAATTTACGGAGGGCCCATCTTCGGCTTGCAAGGCTGGGAACCAGTCCGTCACTCGTGAAAAAAGCGTTGTCGCGATCGATCGGTACCGGCTCAAACAGAAAGCCATCTTCCGATTCAACCTCCGCCCAGAACCACTGGCCGTCGTGCCGGTCCCAATCGCCAATAAACATGTCAAAAAGCCTGGATCGAAGCAGCTGCTCCTGGTTCACCCGAAAGCTGTTCTCCTTCCTGGCTTTTGCCCATGCTTCATTTGTACTCAGAACGTCGGTCACGGTTCTATCGGTTTGATCTCTGAACCAGGACGCGCTTACAAATTCCTCGAGCAGCACCGGTGCGGCATCAACATCTCCGGGAAGCGGGAGGCCGGAACCTTTTGGGATAAATCCCAGTTCCGGTGCGGTCTGATACACGCCGGCAGCCTTGGCCAGAGGTGCCACCACCATCGCACCATACGGGTGGGCTGCTGAAATTTGATCTTGTATGATATCGTTCGCAAACGTCTCGCGCAGAATGTCCGGAAGGGCCTCCGATGGGTCTTTCTGGATCGATCGCATGATGCCGCGACGCCCGGTGGAGTCTTCCACCACAATAGAAACCGACTGCTGACCACCGCCCACACTCAGAATCTCGCACCTGGTAAGGTCAACGGCTGGAATCTCAACG